>CANQTE010000017.1 GCA_947626695.1 uncultured Bacilli bacterium
CCTTATGAATATTTATCTTCAATTTTTTCTTATTCTCAAAGTAAATACAACAGTTATTCTCAAAGTAAATACAACTCGTATTTTAAAGTTGCATTTACAATGAGAATTAACATATTGTTAAAAAAAATAAAAAATATCTTGATATTTACTCAAAGATATTGTATTATATATTTAGCATAACAAAACATAATACAAAATATTTAATAAGTTTTGATATGTTTAATCGATTATAGCGTAAGTTTAGAGCCGATAAGTTATAATTGATATAGTAAAGGGAGAGTATTCACTATGAAAAGAAAAAGTTATAGTACTAAATTAGTACTAGTTTTCACTGTAATTATTTTTATTACAGGAGTAACAATTAAAATAAGAGAGAAAGAAAAGCCGACAATTAGAAGCGAAATTAGTTTGGAAGATAATAATAAAACTAGTATTGCTATTAATGTAGAAACAAGTGCTGGGAGTGGAAATTATGAAAAGAAAACAGTTCCACTGACAGGCAATTATATAATAAATACAGATAAAAGTTATTGTACTATACCAGGAATTTCAGGAGAACAGAAAAATATCCCAATGGAATATAAAGATGGTAAAGTATATATTGGATTAACTAATGAAGGTACTAAGTGTAATGTATGGTTAGATGTGGAGCCGAACATATCACCATCTGATTTGTTAGCTGATATTATTAAGAAAAATCAAGGAACTCCTGATTTTAGTAAAACGTCATGCTCAAGTGGATGTGATGATACAGCAAGAGGTTTATTTGAAGCACAGGATGATTTTGGAACAAGTTATTATTACAGAGGAACAGTCAATTATAATTGGGTTAAGTTTGGCAAAGTTGGAAATGCTGATATATGGTGGCGAATAATAAGATTTAATGGAAATGGAAGTATTAGATTAATATATGCTGGAACAAGTACAACATCAAGTGCGCCTGCAGAAACTGGGATTGGTACACAATTAGATAGTATTGGAACTGCATTTAATTCTTATGATGGTGCAAAATCTGTTAAGTTTATGTATGATGGTGCTGATAATATTATAAAAAGCAAATTAGATACATGGTTTTCTTCAACATCAAATTTAAATCAAAGTGCACAATTAAATCATATCGATACGGAGACTGGCTTTTGTAATGATACAGGAAGTTCTTCCTCAACTAGTACTCAAAATTACCCACCATATAATAGACTAGCTAAGGCAAAGGCTCCATCGTTAAAGTGTACAAGTTCTAATGATTTATTTACAAAAAGTGGTAATAAAGGTAATAACAAATTAACATATCCAGTAGGTTTAATAACTGCGGATGAAATATCTTATGCTGGTGGAGTGCAAGGTAAGACTAATAATGGTTATTACTTATATACTGGCAATTATTACTGGACCATGTCCCCAGCTTTCTATAGCAGTAGCACTAGTAGTGCATATGTATTCTCTATGTTTGATAAAGGGTGGTTTAACACCTCAACTGTCAATTATAAGCATGGAGTAAGACCTGTAATAAATTTAAAGAGTAATACAATGTTTAGAGGCGATGGCACAAAAGAGCATCCATATGAAGTGGTTATATAAATAATAAATAATAATTTTGCCAATTATAACGTAAGTTTAGAGCCGATAAGTTATAATTGATATTTAAAGGGAGAGTATTCACTATGAAAATGAAAAAAATAAAAAAGACTAATACTATGAAAATAGTATTAGGTTTAAGCGGGATAATTTTTGTAATTTTAGTTGCAGTAACTTTAAGTTCAAGAGCTAAATATAGGGTAACAGAAAGTATTCAGATAGTTAATGGAACAGTTACGTATAAACCAGCAGATTTAGCTCTTGTTTCCTTAAATGTTGAGGAAACTGCTGGAACTGGAAACTATATTAAAACTAAAGTTCCACCCACAGGAAATTATAATATAAATACAACTAGAAGTTATTGTACAGTAGGAAATAATGGAACACAATTAAAAACAATACCAATAGAATATAAAGATGGCAAATTATATATTGGGATAAATGATACTAATACTAAATGCTATGTATGGTTAGATATAAGTAGTCCTGCCGAAGATGTGGTAGACAAATTAGGAATAACTGTAAATAGTGTAAGTGATGGTTGTCCTGCATATGAAGAAGCACCATCAATAACTAGTATAGAAGATAGAAAAAGTTTATTATGTAAAGGAATAGATGACTTTGGAGACACTTATTATTTTAGAGGAAATCCAACAAATAACTGGGTTAAAATCGGAAAGTTCTATTGGCGAATAATAAGAATAAATGGAAATGGT
Organism: uncultured Bacilli bacterium; assembly: GCA_947626695.1. Taxonomy (GTDB): domain Bacteria; phylum Bacillota_I; class Bacilli_A; order RF39; family UBA660; genus Caccenecus. The sequence goes on from CANQTE010000017.1 coordinate 2,292, forward strand.
AGTATAAGATTAATTCTTTCTGGATATAACGAAGCCAAGACAACTGGAACTGGTACTCAATTAGGATCTACCTCTGCGTATAATAATTTAGCTGATAGTTCACAATATGTTAAGTATGATAATAGTACTATAAAAGGTGTATTAGATAATTGGTATAATACTAACCTAAAAAGTACTTATGGAAGCATAATGGATGGAAACGTAGGTTTCTGTAATGATGCAGACAATGGCTCAACTTCTGGTAGTTATCAATTTTTTAAGCCATATGATAGAATAGCAACTAATAAAAAGCCAACGTTTAAATGTGGAACACCAATAACTAATTTATATACAACAAGTGGAGGTACAAAAGGCAATCAAAAATTAGCAAACCCAATTGGTTTAATTACCGTGGATGAAGCAAGTTTTGCTGGTGGGATTTATAGTACAGCTAATTCAGGTTATTATTTAAATAATGGTCAAGATTACTGGACCATGTCTCCAACTGACTTTTATGGTAGCAGTACTGCGGTTGGGTTCCTAGTGAATGACACTGGCCTCCTCGGCAACAACCATGTGAACATCACGCGAGGTGTCAGACCTGTCATAAATCTTAAAGCAGATACTCAATTTAAACCAGGTGGAGATGGTAGTTCTACTAATCCATATGAAGTTGCTATATAATTATTTATTTACCTCTATTTAGATAACAAAAAAATGAGATTTCTTAATTAGATTTCTCATTTTTAATTCTTTAATTATTAGCAACTCTTTTAATTAATTTAGCTTGTACTACTAATCTTAATTCATTATTATAACATGTAGATAAAGTTAACATTTTATCTGATAAACTAACACTTTCATTAAAGTTATATATACTTCTACTTAACATAGTATTAATAAATTTTTGATGTGATTCGTCACTTCCAAAGTTAGATGTTAAATAATAAACTTCATATGGAGTAGTATATATTGAAAATATTTTCCAATATAATGTACTATTTTGAGTTACTAGTGTAATTGTTAAATTATCTTTATTAGTGTACCAACTTTTTTTAACTACTTGTTTTAATGTACCAAACATAGTTGTTTTTAAACTTCCGTGTCCATATATAATAGTATTAGCATCTAAATTATTAATATTATTTCTGTAGTCCATGAATACCCAACCCGCACTATTATATGACTTATTATAAGCATGAGTTAAATAATAATCATTATTACTAGTTTGAACAACTGGGTAATTAACATTAGTATTATTTACTTTTAGAAAGGCAACAGTATCTTTATTTCTTTTCTTTAAATCACTAAATTTTATGCTAGATAATGGAGTAGTTATATAATCATAATAATCATTACGATTAGTATTAGTACTAGTGCTTGTATTATTATTTGTATCACTCTCAGGTGTTTCTTCTGGTTCTTCGACATTTTCCATGAAATAATCGTCTGTACCTTTTTCATAGTCTATATCATTAGGGTCTTTAATATCTTCTTTTATTTCCTCATTTTTATTATTTTTATTTTCTGTATCTTTCTTAAGTATTAAGAATACCATTGAAAAAACAAAAATAGCTATAATAACAATTATTCCGATAGTAATAGGCCATCTGTATTTTTTAAATACTTCTTTAATATTAAAATTTCCCTTTTTTTTCTTTCCTTTTTTCATTTTACAACCAACTTTCTTTTCGCTTTCTTTTTGTATTATATCATTTTAATATGCACTTAGCAATAAAAAAATAATAAAAGGAAATATAAAATAATTTAAAAAAATAAGAACTAAATAAATCAGTTCTTACCGTCCGTGTTACACCAACACCAAGCAAACTTAATTGCTTTTGACATAATTAAATATAACAAAAAAATTAATAATTGTCTATAATTATATGTTAATTTTGTTAATATTTAATACCTCTGTAAATTAATTGACAAAGAAATTAATTTATGATATTACTATTAATAGGTGATACTAGTTATGAAATTATTAAAGTTTTTTATTATTGTGGTATTTTATTTTAGTTTTATAAACGTTGTTTATGCAGAAGAAATAACTTTAGAAGATATATATAATGAATTAAAATTAAGTGAAATAACTAGTGATATTTATAATAGTGAAATAATCTATGAAAATAGCCAAATATCGATAAAATATACTTTTAAAGATAATAGTTCAAATGAAACTTATTTTGATCCTAAAGAATTTATAACTGTTATTTATGGTAATGATATAATAACATATAATTCAGGTGGAGACAAACTTAGAGACGAAAAAGGGTATCTGCCTAAGGAAAATGATAAAGATATTACTGAATTAATTAAAACAGAAGAAAAATGGTTTACGAAATTAATAGATGTATTAAATAAATTAACCAATAATAGATTTAGTGAATATTCTTTAAGTAAAACTTATTTTTGTGATTATGAATTAGGTTTATGCGTTATTAATGCGGGAACCAAAGATTATGAATTTACTAATAATTATGATATTTTATATTGGCAAGCTCAATTTAGACTTAATAAGAAATTAATTGAGATAGAAAATGTCACAGAAAATACTGCAGATGTAGTATATTATGGTTTATATGTTACAGGAATAAGCACAAATATATGTATTAGTAGTCTTGTAATTGCAGATAGTGAAGATAATATAGTTAATGATGTAGAAATTAAAAAAGCAAGAGATGATTTACAAATTTATAATATAAAATTTAGTAATTTAAAACCTAATACAAAATATAGTTATAAATATAAAAATGCTTGTAGGATTGGTTATGTTGATAATATAACATTTACTACTTTAGAAACTATAATAGAAGATAAAGAAAATAATGATAACAAACCAACTGATACAGAAAATACCGATAATGATATATTAAATGATGAAGATAATGATGAAGATAATATTGATAATCCTAAGACAGGTAATGAATTAACAATAATAGTTAGTAGTTTAATAATTCTTGGAATAATAATTAATAGATATACTAAGAAGAATAATAAATTGTATTAAAACAACTATAAATTTAATTAAATGGAGGCATATAATGATTTTAAATGTTAGTAGTAGAACAGATATTGTTGCTTTTTATACACCTTGGTTTATTAATAGGTATAGAAGTGGTTATGTAGATGTTAGAAATCCTTTTAATGAGAATCTTATTAGTAGAATTAATTTTAGTGATGTAGATGCTATTTTATTTTGTACTAAAAATCCTACTCCTATATTAAATTATATTAAAGAAATTAATAAACCTATTATTTTTCATGTAACTATAACTCCATATAAAAGTGATATAGAACCTAATGTTCCTCCTAAAAAAGAAATAATAAACTCCGTTAAAAAGTTATCTAAATTAATTAGTAAAGATAATATATTTATTAGATATGACCCTATATTTATTAGTTCTAAATATAGTGTAGATTATCATATTAAAGCTTTTAATAAATTATGTACTCTCCTAAATGGGTATGTAAATAAGATTATTATATCTTTTTTAGATGAATATAAAAATACACTTCATAATAAAAATATTTTAAAATATCAAAAAGTAACTAAAGAGAATATAAAAGTATTAGCTACTTCTTTTAGTAAAATTGCCAAACAAAATAATATGACTATTCAAACTTGTTGCGAAGATTCTTTAGAAGAATATGGATTTATAAAAGATTATTGTTTATCTCATGAGTTTGCTTATATTTTAACAGGTAAAAAATATCCTAACTGGAAAGCTCGTGGTAATAAATCTTGTATGTGTGTCCAAATGGTTGATATAGGTTCTTATAATACATGTAGGCATTTATGTAAATATTGTTATGCTAATTATGATGAAGAAAAAGTATCTAAAAATATCTTAAAACATAATCCTAATTCTTCTTTATTAATTGGAGATATAAAAAAAGATGATATTATAAAAATAAGAAAAAAATAAACTAGATTTATAAACTTTCTTTTGCTATAATTATTTTACGGATTTGAAGGTGTGCAGTATGAAATTAAGTGAAGTAAATATTAATGAATTAAGTCCTATGATGAAGCAATATGTGGAAATAAAAGAAAAGTATAAAGAAGAGTTACTTTTTTTTCGCTTAGGAGATTTTTATGAATTATTTTTTGAAGATGGTGAGGTAGCATCAAGAGAATTAGAACTTACTTTAACAGGTAAAAATGCTGGTTTAAAAGAACGCATACCAATGTGTGGTGTACCTTTTCATAGTGTTAATCCTTACATTGAAAAATTAATTCAAAAAGGTTATAAAATTGCAATATGTGAACAATTAGAGGACCCTAAAGACACCAAAGGTATGGTTAAAAGAGGAGTAGTAGAAGTAATATCTAAAGGTTCAATAGTAAATTTAGAATCTTTAAATGAACATGATAATAATTATATCGCTTCTTTACTTGATTTAGAATATTTATATTTACTTACATATGCAGATATTTCAACAGGAGAACTTAAAAGTTTAAGTATAAGTCATGATATAGATAAAGTAATAAATGAAATACTACATTTAAATATAAAAGAAGTAATACTAGAAGATAATACTAATATGAAACTAATTAATTTATTAAAAAGTGAATATGGTATAGAAATATCTTTTAGTAAAGAGTATTTAACTCATGGTTATGAAAATATCTTAAATAGTGTATCAGATGTAAGAGTAAAACAAGGGATTAGACATTTATTATATTATTTAGTCGTTAAAGAATTAAAAGATTTAAGTCATATATCTAAAGCAGAAGTAGTTAATAGAAATAATTATTTAGAAATGGATATTCATACAGTTAGAAATTTAGAATTAATAGAAACATTAAGATTAAAAGAAAGAACTTATTCTTTACTATGGCTTTTAGATAAAACAAAAACAGCGATGGGTTCAAGAAAATTAAAGAGTTGGTTATTAAATCCTTTAAGAGATAAAGAATTAATAAATGAAAGATATAATAAAATAGAAATATTAAATAATGAATTTATTTTAAAAGATGAATTAAGAGATTTATTATATGAAATATATGATTTAGAAAGATTATGTGCTAAAGTTATTACAGGTAATTTAAATGGAAGAGATTTATTACAAATTAAAAATTCTTTAGGAGTTTTACCAAGAGTTAAAGATATACTTAAAAATTTAAAGTTTCAGTATAATTTAAATACTCATGAAGATATATATAATTTATTAGAAAAAAGTATATATGAAAATCCACCTATAAGTATTAAAGAAGGCTTTTTAATAAAAGAGGGTTATAATAAAGAACTCGATGAATTAAAAAGTATTAGAAGTGGAGGGAAAGACTTTATTTTATCCTTTGAAGCAAAAATAAAAAATACAACAGGACTTAAAAATATAAAAGTAGGATTTAATAGAGTTTTTGGTTATTATATAGAAGTATCTAAAAGTGATGCTAAAAAGGTAAGTGAAGATTTTGGGTGGGAAAGAAAGCAAACATTAACTAATTGTGAAAGATTTATTTCTCCTGAATTAAAAGAAAAAGAATCTATTATTTTAAATGCTGAAGAAAAAATATTTGAATTAGAATATAATTTATTTTGTGAAATAAGAGATGTAATAAAAAAAGACATATTAAATTTAAAAGAAACAGCTGAAGTAATAAGTGAGTTAGACGCGATATCATCACTTGCCGTATGTGCTGATTTATATAATTTAGTTAGACCTACTTTAAATGATGAATTTAAATTAGAAATAATTGAAGGAAGACACCCTGTAATAGAAGAAACTCTTAAAGTTCCTTATGTTCCTAATGATGTTATCATGGATAATACAACAGATATTCTTCTTATTACGGGTCCTAATATGAGTGGTAAATCAACATTTATGAGGGAAGCGGCAATTATTACAATCATGGCTCAGATGGGTTCTTTTGTTCCGGCTAAAAAAGCAAGTTTGCCTATTATCGATAAAATATTTACTCGTATTGGAGCCTCAGATGATTTAGTAAGTGGAGAATCTACATTTATGGTCGAGATGAAAGAAGCTCGCAATGCTATTTTTAATGCCACTAAAAATAGTTTAATTATATTTGATGAATTAGGAAGAGGTACTGCAACTTATGATGGAATAAGTCTTGCAGAAGCTATACTCGAATATATTGCTAAAAATATAAAATGTAAAACTCTTTTTTCAACACATTATCATGAACTTACAAGTTTAGATAAAGAATTTACTAATATTAAAAATGTCCATGTATTAGCAAAAGAAGAGGGGAATATGATTACTTTTTTACATAAAGTAGAAAAAGGACCCGCGGATAAAAGTTATGGTATTCATGTTGCAAGACTTGCTAAAATGCCTGAAGATTTATTACTTAGAGCCGAAGAAATATTAAATACTTATGAAAATAAAGCGAAAAAGAATATAAAACATGATGAAAAAGTGCAACTTGCAATGGATTTTGATACTCAAGAAGAAGATAAATTAAGAGCTAAATTAAAAGAGTATGACCCACTACATATGACCCCGATGGAAGCGATAAATGCTTTATTTGTCTTAAAAGAGTTAGAAAAATGATTGACAATAAATAATTTTTTTGAGACTTAAGTAAGAACAAGTTTTTTAAGAATTAAAATTTATTTTGTTTCTTATTCTTAAAGTTAAACATATTTTATAAAAATCATGGATAGAAAATTAGATGTTGTAAATTTTAATATATAATCCACCTAAGAAATTATTTTATTAGATATTATAATAGTTATTAGAGAAATATGCTAAGAATATAATTTATTATTTATATAAAACTATAATTAAGAAAGTAAAGTAATATTTAAAACTTTCTCTTTAATCTTTTTAAAATTTAATGTATAATGTAATTGGTGTTTAAAATGAATGCAAAAAATATAAGAAATTTTTCAATAATAGCCCATATAGACCATGGTAAAAGTACTCTTGCCGACCGTATTTTAGAATATACTCATGCGATAGATAAAAGAGAAATGAAAGACCAAATATTAGATAGTATGGACCTAGAAAGAGAAAGAGGCATTACTATTAAATTAAATGCCGTCGAATTACATACTAAATATAATAATGAAGAATATACTTTAAATCTAATAGATACTCCCGGTCATGTCGATTTTTCTTATGAAGTATCAAGAAGTCTTGCGGCCTGTGAAGGAGCTATATTAGTTGTTGATGCAGCCCAAGGAATAGAAGCCCAAACTATTGCCAATATGTATTTAGCTTTAAATAATGATTTAAAAATAATTCCAGTTATAAATAAAATTGATTTACCAAATGCTAATATTCCCAAAGTTATAGAAGAATTAAAAAATGTTTTTGGCTTTAAAGAAGAAGAAATAATTTTATGCAGTGGAAAAACAGGCGAGGGTATTCCTAAACTTATTTGTGAGATTATAAAAAGAGTGCCAAGTCCTACTATCCCTAAAGAAACTAAAACTAAAGCATTAATTTTTGATAGTAGATATGATGCTTATCGTGGTGTTATTGCTTTAGTTAAACTTGAATCTGGCACTCTTAAAGTTAAAGATAAAATAAAAATGATGGCTACTAATTCTGTTTTTGAAATAGTAGAACTTGGCGTTAATACTCCTAAAGAACTAAAAAAAGATGTAATTAATGCCGGTGAAGTTGGGTTTATCTGTGCCAGTATTAAAGATATTGATAAAGTCCAAGTCGGGGATACTATTACTTTAGAAAGTGACCCTGCTGATACTCCAATTAAAGGCTATCAACCTATGAAACCAATGGTTTATTCTGGTATCTTTCCTGTTGAACCCAATCGTTTTGAAGATTTAAAAGACGCTTTAACTAAATTAAAATTAAATGATGCAGCCCTAACTTTTGAAGCGGAAACATCAGACGCTTTAGGATTTGGTTTTCGAACAGGTTTTTTAGGCCTCTTACATATGGACGTTATTATGACAAGAATAGAAAGAGAATTTAATATTGATATTATTGCGACTTCTCCTTCGGTAATCTATGAAATAACTTTAACAAGTGGTGAAGTAATAAAAATAGATAGTCCTAATAAAATGCCTGATAGGTCTCTTATAAGTATTATAAAAGAACCCTTTATTTATACTAATATTATTGTTCCAAGTGAGTATATAGGTCCTATCATGGAATTATGCCAAGATAAAAGGGGAATCTATAAAGAAATGGAATATATAGACACATCAAGAGTTAATATTCATTATGAAATACCTTTATCAGAAATAGTATATGATTTCTTTGATAAATTAAAAAGTTATACTAAAGGCTATGCTTCATTTGATTATGAAATATGTGGGTATCATGCTTCAAATTTAGTTAAAATGGATATTTTATTAAATGGTAAAGTAGTAGATGCATTGTCAGTTGTTGTCCATAAAGATTTCGCTTATACAAGAGGTAGAAAAATAGTTAATAAATTAAAAGAATTAATTCCAAGGCAAATGTTTGAACTACCTATTCAAGCAAGCATTGGAACTAAAGTAATTGCAAGAGAAAATATAAGTGCCATGCGCAAAAATGTTTTAGCTAAATGTTATGGAGGAGATGTATCTCGTAAAAGAAAATTATTAGAAAAACAAAAAGAAGGTAAAAAGAAAATGAAAACTATTGGCTCAGTTGAAGTACCAAGTGATGTTTTCTTAGCTATTCTAAGTGAGGAGGAAAAATAATGAGTAATCTTATAAAAGAAGTAGCTTTATATATTATTGATGGACATACCATTGAAGAGGCTTCAAAACATTTTAGTAAATCAGTTAGTAGTATTAAAAAGTATCTAGCCAAAGTAAGAGATACAAATGCTTCTGATTATGATGCTAATCTTGCCGAGAAATTAAAATTAGCCCAAGAAAAAATAATTTTAAAAGGTGTAAAAAAAGGTGGTAGTTTAGGTAAAAGAACTCGTAATTTAAGAGAAAATGAAGCTAAAATGTATGCAGATGCTTATATGAGTGGACTTACAATAGAACAACTAGCGAATTTAAGTCAGATTCCTAAATCAACTTTACATGAAACTATCAGAAGTATTGATGATAAAGAAATTCAAGAAAGACTCGATGATTATGTGAGGAGAGGTTAATATGGATAAGATAAGCTCTTTATATATTCATATTCCTTTTTGTAATAATATATGTTCTTACTGTGATTTTTGTAAAGTAATATATAATAAAGATTGGATAAAACCTTATTTTGAAAAATTAAAAGAAGAAATAGATAATGCTTATATGGGCGAAGAATTAAAAACTATTTATATTGGGGGAGGAACACCTACTTGTTTATCTATTAAAGAATTAAAAGAGTTATTTAAAATAATTAAAAGTTTAAAATTTAGTAAAGATATCGAATTTACAATTGAAGCTAATATAAATGATTTAGAAGAAGAAAAATTAAAGTTTTTATATGCTGAAGGAGTAAATAGATTAAGCATTGGTATTGAGTCTTTTAATCGAGATAAGTTAAAATTTATGAAAAGAACAAGTGATTTTAAAGATGCTAAAAATAAAATAGATTTAGCTCGTAAAATAGGTTTTAATAATATAAATATTGATTTAATGTATGCAATACCTAATGAAAATATAAAAGTTTTACAAAAAGATTTAAAACTATTTTTAAAATTACAACCAGACCATATAAGTACGTATAGTTTAATGATTGAAAAAAATACTTTAGTAGGTTTAAATAAAGTAAAACCAATTGAAGAAGACCGTGATGCTAAAATGTATGAATTAATATGTAAAACTTTAAAAAAGGCTGGATTTATTCATTATGAAGTATCTAATTTTGCTAAAAAAGGTAAAGAATCTAAACATAATTTAGTTTACTGGAATAATGAAGAATATTATGGCTTTGGCTGTGGTGCAAGTGGCTATGTCGCGGCGATTAGATATGAAAATACAAAAAGTCTAACAGAATATTTAAAAGGAAATTTTATTAGTTCTAAATCTTTAATGAGTAAAGTCGATAATATGGAAAATGAACTTATATTAGGCCTTAGAAAATTAGAGGGTGTTAGTCTAACTAAATTTTTTGATAAATATGAAGAAAATATGCAAAATGTATTTCCTTTAAAACCCTTAATTAAAAGTGGAGAATTAATATATAAAGATGATTATATATATATTAATCCTAAAAAGTTATATGTTATGAATGAAATATTAATTAAGTTAATTTAATATATTAAAAAAATACTAGTAATTCGCGTTACTAGTTTTTATTATCATTTTTTTGATTTTCAAAGTTAGATACATATTTTTCTAAAATATATAGTATTTGACTATTAGTACTTCTTTTTTTAACTTCAGAAATATATCTAATTTTTTCTAATAGTTCTTCATCAATTCGTAATGTAAAATTAACAGTACTATTCAATTATATTCACTCCTTTATTTAGACACTTTAATAATAAGAAAGACACTTACCGTCATAAAAGTTAAAGGAACATTTAACTTGACGATAAATGTCTATCGTAAATAAACAATTTCGTAGGCATTTGTTCTTAAATGTTCTACGTTTAAATATTATCATATTTTAATATATCTTGTAAATACTTTTTCCAATTTTAATTATATTTCTCGGCATTTAGCTTTATCTTTATATGGGTTTTTAGGGTCTATTTTATCAACAAACAAAATTCCGTTTAAATGGTCTATTTCATGTTGAAAAGCAACACTTATATCTTCTCTTACTCTTATTTTATAAAGATTTCCATTCTCATCATAAGCTTCAACCGTGATTCTTGCATATCTTGGTACTATACCTTCAACTTCTCGATTAACGCTTAAACAACCTTCACCCTCACCAACATAAATCATTTCTTCACTATGAGTAATAATTTTTGGATTTATAACAACATAATTTCTAAATTGTTTATCTTCTAATTCTTCCACAATAACAAATATTCTTTTAGCAATACCAGTTTGAACAAAAGCAAGTCCCATTCCTGGTCTTAAATTATATTTTTCACTATATTCTTCAATTTGACTCATTGTTAAATAATCAATCATGTCTTTAATTCTTTTTTTATCTTCTTTACTTAAGGGAAATATTACTTCTTTGCTAATACTTCTTAATTTTTTATCTTTTTCATCTAATATTACTAAATTTGGTAATTTCATATATAATCACCCCTAAAACAGTTTATATTTTACCATATAATAATCATTTTTTCAATTAAAAAGGAAGTTTTACTTCCTAGTTACTATTGTTATTACCAAAACTCCAACCAGCACCAATAATAATTACAAGCAGAATAAATAAAACAATCCATATTGCAGCGCCTATACCATAACCACTTGTATATCCAGCATATCCATTATTACCACAAGGTTGATATCCACCGTATCCACCACCATAGTAACCATTATTTCCATAGTAATACATAACATTTACCTCCTTTTATGTATTCATTATATTTTACGTAGATAATCATCTTTTTGACATTAAAAAAAACTAATTTTTAAAATTTCTTTCAATTAATTAATAAGTATGTTAAAATTATAATTAGGGTGAACAAAGTGAAAAAATTATTTGCAAAAATGGATATATTGTTACTTATAATAATTTTTATATATAGCATAATTGGGTTAATTATGATTTTTTCCGCATCAAGTGTTTCTACTGTTCTTAGATATAATGTTGCCCAATATCACTTTTTTATTAGACAAGCAATATTTTTAGTCGCTTCATTTATCGGAGGATTAATCATTTTAAAAATACCTACTTCTAAATATAAATATTTTGCACCATTTATGATAGTTGGAATAATTGTTGCTTTAATGGGCTTATTTGTTTATGGAAGAATTACTAATAATGCGAGAAGTTGGTATGATATAGGACCATTTGCTCTTCAACCAAGTGAGTTTGCTAAGTCCTGTATAATTATATTTATGGCTGTATCATATAGTAGGCTTGAAAAAATGAAAGTTAAGAATATTTATTTATTTATTTTCCCCGTTATTATTTCTTTAATTATTGCTCTTTTAATTGCTATGCAACCAGACCTTGGAACTGCTCTTATAATTGGTGGTATTACTATTTTTATTTTTATGAGCATTCCTTATGTTAAGAAAAATATAATTAAAGTATTAAAAATAGGAATAGTTGTTGTGGGTATTGCCTTACTTGCTCTTCTTTACAGTGGACATAGTCTAATTAATTCCAGACAATTAAAAAGATTTGAGTTTTTAAATCCCTGTTCTAGATATACAGAAGATACAGGATATCAAGTTTGTAATGGCTTTATTGCTATTCATAATGGAGGACTTTTTGGAGTAGGCTTAGGAAATAGTAGTCAAAAATATTTATATTTACCAGAAAGTCATACCGATTTTATTTTCCCTATTATTGTTGAAGAATTAGGTTTTGTTACAGGCGCTTTATTAATTATAGGTTATATGATTATGTTATATCGTATTTTAAAAATAGCAAGAGAAGCTGAAAATTTAAGATTAAGTATCTTAGCTTATGGTGTGTTTTTATATTTATTATTTCATATTTTAATTAATTTACTTGGTATTTTAGCTTTAATTCCTCTAACAGGAGTACCACTTCCTCTTTTAAGTTATGGAGGCTCTTTCACTGTCAATGTTATCCTTATGCTTTTTGTTGTCGAACGAGTATCAATTGAGAATAAAACCATTAAAGCTAAAAAAGAACTTGCAAGAATTACTAATTAAAAGTAATGTAAATATTTTCTAAAATTTATTGCCGAAGAATAAAACATTTGATATAATCAAATAGTAGGAGGCATTATGAAAAAGAAATATGTATACCTTTTTAGTGAAGGTAATAAAGACATGAGAGATTTATTAGGGGGTAAAGGAGCTAATTTAGCAGAAATGACTTCCATTGGACTACCTGTTCCAAGAGGTTTTACAGTAACTACTGAAGCTTGTAATAAATATTATGAAGATAAAGAAGTTATTGATGAAGAAATTAAAAAAGAAATTTATGATAAATTAGTAGAATTAGAACGTATTACAGGTAAAACATTAGGAGATAAGAAAAATCCTCTTTTAGTAAGTGTAAGAAGTGGAGCAAGAGCTAGTATGCCAGGTATGATGGATACAGTTTTAAACTTAGGACTTAATGATGAAGTAGCAATTGGATTTACAGAAGCTACTAATAATAAAAGATTTGTTTATGATTCTTATCGTCGTTTTATTCAAATGTTTGCTGATGTTGTAAAGGGTTATCCTAAAGCAAGATTTGAACGTCGCCTAGATGAAATAAAAGAAGCTAAAGGGGCTAAATATGATACAGATTTAAATGATACTGATATGATTGAAGTAACAGAAGAATTTAAAAAAATATATAAGGATATTGCAGGAGTAGATTTTCCTCAAGACCCAAAAGAACAATTAATTGAAGCTGTAACGGCCGTATTTAGAAGTTGGAATAATGAAAGAGCAATCTATTATAGAAGAATGAATGATATTCCATCTTCATGGGGAACTGCTGTAAATGTTCAAGAAATGGTTTATGGAAATCTTGGTATGACTAGTGGTACAGGTGTTGCATTTACAAGAAATCCTGCAACTGGTGAAAATAAATTATATGGCGAATATTTAATTAATGCCCAAGGTGAAGATGTTGTTGCGGGTATTAGAACACCAGAACCAATAAGTACCTTAGAAACCGCTATGCCAGAAGTTTATAAAGAATTTTCTAAGATTGCTAAAACATTAGAAAATCATTATAAAGATATGCAAGATATGGAATTTACAATTGAAAATGGTAAATTATTTATGTTACAAACTAGAAATGGTAAGAGAACTGCTACTGCTGCTTTAAAAATTGCTGTTGATTTAGTTAATGAAAAAATGATTACTAAAGAAGAAGCTTTATTAAAAGTAGAACCTAAACAATTAGATAGTCTATTACACCCAATGTTTAATAGTGAAGCTCTAAAAAAGGGTGAAGTAATTGCAACAGGTCTAGCAGCATCACCAGGAGCAGGTGCTGGAAAAATTTATTTTACAGCTGAAGATGTAACAAAACATGCTAAAGATGGTGAAAAAACTATTTTAGTTCGCCTAGAAACTTCTCCTGAAGATATTGAGGGTATGAATCATGCTGAAGGAATACTTACTATTCGTGGTGGTATGACTAGTCATGCCGCTGTAGTTGCTCGTGGTATGGGTCGTTGTTGTGTTTCTGGGTGTGGTGAATTAACTATTGATGAAGAAGCTAAAACAATTACAACTAAAGCCGGAAAAGTTTATCATGAAGGTGATGAAATAAGTCTTGATGGTTCAACTGGTAAAGTATATGATGGCCTAATTAAAACAGAAGAACCAAGTATAAGTGGTAATTTTGAAACATTTATGGGTTGGGCTGATAAAGTAAGAAGACTAAAGGTAAGAACAAATGCTGATACTCCAAAAGACGCTATTCAAGCAAGAAAATTTGGTGCAGAAGGAATTGGTTTATGCCGTACTGAGCATATGTTCTTTGAAGAATCTAGAATATTTAACTTTAGAAAAATGATTACTGCCGAGACTGCACTACAAAGAGAAAAAGCTTTAGAAGATATTTTACCATATCAAAGAAGTGATTTTGAAGGCTTATTTAGAGCTATGGCTCCTTACAGTGTTACTATTCGTTATTTAGACCCACCTTTACATGAATTTTTACCACATGATGACGAAGAAATTAAGCCCCTTGCTAAAGCTTTAGGTATGAGTTTTGAAGCTTTAAAAAATAGAATAGATAGTTTAAAAGAATTTAATCCCATGATGGGTCATCGTGGTTGTAGGTTAGCAGTCAGTTATCCTGAAATAGCTAAAATGCAAACTAGAGCAGTTATAGAAGCAGCCATAAATGTTGGTAAAGAAGGAATAAAAGTAACTCCAGAAATTATGATACCTCTTGTTGGAGATATAAAAGAACTTACTTTTGTTAAAAATATTGTTTGTGAAACTGCTGATAAACTTATTAAAGAAAATAAGAGTGATTTAAAATATAAAGTAGGAACAATGGTAGAAATACCAAGAGCAGCCCTAACAGCCGACAAATTAGCAGAACAAGCAGAATTCTTCTCATTCGGAACTAATGATTTAACTCAAATGACTTATGGTTTTTCAAGAGATGACGCTGGTAAATTCTTAAATGATTATTATAAAAATAATATATTTGAGAGTGACCCATTTGCTAAAATAGATACTGAAGGTGTTGGAGAGTTAATTAAAATCGCCGCCCAAAAGGGAAGAAGTACTAGAAAAGATATTCATTTAGGAATATGTGGAGAACATGGAGGAGACCCTTCTTCAATAGAATTCTGTGAAAGCATTGGTCTTGATTATGTTTCTTGTTCACCATTTAGAGTTCCTATTGCAAGACTTGCTGCTGCTCAAGCTGCAATAAAAAACAAAAATAAATAAAATTATATGTTAATATGATAATGCAAGAAAAAAGTGTTTACACTTTTGCATGGGCACTGTCTTAATTGATGGAGCCCTATTTTTCTGCAATAAATTCTCAAGTTTATATAATTTTATATCAATCTTATTCATTCAAAATGAAATAGGACACAAGTTGCAATCAAAAAAATAAATATAATAATTTTTTTACTAAACAATAGGAAACTTTTTAAAGACCTAGGTCATTTTTTATAATATACTTTGTTATTTCATTTTTATTAGCCTTATAACAATTTAAAATATTTGGAATATAATAGACTGTAACGAGGAGGTATATTTTTGAAAAAAATTATAATATTTATATGTTTAATAATTATATGTTTTAGTTTATGTTTTTGTTTTACAAATAATAAAGATAAAAAGAAAGATGAATTAACTACTATTAAACTTGCTGAAGTAACCCATAGTGTTTTTTATGCTCCTTTATATGTTGCAATAGAAAATGGCTATTTTAAAGACGAAGGAATAGATTTAGATGTTATTTTAACACCTGGAGCAGACAAAGTAAGTGCGGCTGTTTTATCTAAAAGTGTTGATGTAGGTTTTGCGGGTACAGAATCAGCAATATATGTTTATCAAGGTGGAGAAGAAGATTATTTAGTTACTTTTGCAGGCTTAACTAAAAGAGATGGCCAATTTATTTTAAGTCGTGATTGTAGTAAAAAGTTTAACTTAACAGATTTATATGGCAAAGAAATTTTGGTTGGTAGGCTTGGTGGTATGCCTGCGCTTAACTTTTTAAATGCTATGGATAATAGTAATATAGATACATCTAAAATAAAGATTAATTATGCTGTAGATTTTGCGTCTTTATCAGGAGCTTTTATTGGAGGTATAGGAGATTATGTTAATTTATTTGAGCCGAATGCTACAAATACAGTTGAAACTAAAGTTGCATGTATAGTAGAATCTATTGGGAAATTATCAGGAGAAGTTCCTTATACAGCGTTTTACACCAGAAAAAGTTTTTTAAATAATAATAAAGAGTTACTTAAAAAATTTACAAAAGCTATTAATAAGGGATTAGAATTTATTCAAAATAATGAAAGTAGTAAAGTTGCTAAAATAATATTACCACAGTTTCCTGATACATCTCTTAAAAATATTGAAAATATTATTGATAATTATAAAAAATATGATTCTTGGTTAAAAAATAGTTATATTACCGAAGAAAGTTTTAATAATTTACAAAATTTATTACTTAAAAATAAATTAATAGATAAATACGTACCATATAACTTACTAATAGATAATCTATATGAATAAATTATTAGCAATTAATAACTTACAAAAAAAGTATTATACTAAAACTTGTGAAATACTTGCAATTAAAGATTTATCTTTTGATTTATATGAGGGAGAATTTATTAGTATTGTTGGCCCTTCAGGATGTGGCAAATCTACTTTTTTAAATATTCTTACTAATTTAGATGATTTAACTAAAGGAACAATAACTTATTTTAAAGATAATTTAAAGATTGGTTATATGTTGCAAAGTGATTCTCTATTAGATTGGAAAACTATTTTAGAAAATGCTTTAATAGGTTTAGAAATTAAAAAAATTAAGACAAAAGAAAATATTTTATATGTTAATAATTTACTTGATACTTATGGTTTAGGGGAATTTAAAAAAAGTTATCCTAAAGAACTTTCTGGGGGTATGAAACAAAGAGTAGCTTTAATTAGAACTCTTGCTTTAAAGCCCGATATTTTAGTATTAGATGAACCTTTTAGTAAACTTGATTATCAATCTAGTTTAAGAGTGAGTGATGATGTTTATAAAATTATTAAAAAAGAAAAGAAAACAGTTATTATGGTTACTCATGATTTAGCTCAAGCAATAAGTTTAAGTGATAGAGTAATAACATTATCTAAAAGACCATGTGTTGTTAAAAATATTTATAAAATAAAAAGAGAAAAAAATCTTAGTCCAATAGAAAATAGAAAAGATAAGTATTTTAATTATTATTATGATTTAATTTGGAAGGACTTAACATAATGAGTAAAGAATATCTAAATTATTTAAAAAAATTAAAAAAAGAAAAACTATTTATTTTAAGTATGCAAATACTAATTATAGTTATATTCTTTTTAATATGGGAATTATTAAGTTATAAAAAAATAATTAATCCTTTTCTATTTTCTTCTCCATCTAAAATAATTGTAACTATTAAAAATTTATATTTTAATTATCATTTAATAAGTCATATATTTACAACTATTTATGAAGTATTTATAGCCTTTACTTTAGGAATAGTTTTAAGTTTTATAATAGCTATAATTTTATATGAATTTAAAAGTTTATATAAAATAATAGACCCTTATTTAACTATGCTTAATAGTTTACCTAAAATAGCACTTGGGCCTTTAATAATTATTATCGCTGGTGCTAATACTAATTCTATAATTATAATGGCATTATTAATTAATTTAATTGTAGGTATCATGTCTATTTATAATGGTTTTAATAATATAGATAGTGACCTAATTAAATTATTTAAAACTTTTAATGCCAGTAAATTTGCTACTTTAACTAAACTTATTATTCCAGCTTCAAGTAAAACTATTATATCTAGTTTAAAACTTAATATTTCTATGACTTTAATTGGTGTTATTATGGGAGAGTTTTTAGTTAGTCAAAAAGGAATTGGTTATTTAATTATCTATGGAACTCAAGTTTTTAATATAAATATCGTTATGAGTGGTATTTTAATATTAATAATTTTATCTTTATTATTATATAATATTATAACTTTATTAGAAAAAAAATTAGTTAAATAAAAGGGCATTTATATTTATGGTTCTTCCGATAGTTTGTTTAAAACCAATAAAAGATGAGTTAAATTAACTTTTCTTTTTTGTATTAAGAAT
>CANQTE010000018.1 GCA_947626695.1 uncultured Bacilli bacterium
AATAGGTGACAACTTGTCATGTATTTTCATAATTCGGACAATTTTTGCGTTTTTTGTCTGAATTAAATTTTTATTTTTTCAAAAACAAGAGTAGATGTATTCTATCTTCATCAAGTATTTCTCTGTTTGTGGCAGAAATGGCAGTTATAGTATGTAAATTTTTTTAAATATTTTTTTAAAACATCTGCTGATTATCTTTTAGGCAAAATAGATACTTCTAAATATTTTAAACGATAATAAAAGTAAGCAATAAAAAGAGTGGGAGAGCATCCCGCTTAATTATGTTTAAATATAAGTATTAGAACTACTTAAGCAAGTTATATAACGACTTCATATGGATTACTAGAAGTACCTTCTCCTTTAAATAGTGTATCAGCTTTCAAGTTTATAACAGGTCTTACACCTTGTGCCTTACCAGCATACGTGTAATCGAAGCTACCGTTACTGTCAACATAGAACATGTTTGCAGTACCATAGCCATGTGGAGACATTGTCCAATAATCTTGGCCAGTAAACAAATAATAATCAGGATTGTTAATTTCCCAAACTCCTCCAGCAAAACTTGCTTCATCAACAGTAATTAAACCTATTGGGTCTGTTAATTTTTGATTGCCTTTTGTCCCACCACTTATTGTATACAAATTTGTTGTAGGTGTTCCACATTTAAATGTCGGTGTTTTATTAGTTACAATTCTAGTATATGGCTTAAAAAATTGTACACTTCCATTATTTGGACCATAATCTGCATCATTACAGAAACCTACTGTTCCATCCATTTTACTTCCATAAGAACTTTTTAAGTTAGTTGTATACCAACTATCCAATTCTTGCTTTATAGTACTACTGGTCGCATAATCGTCATACATATATTTTACATACTTTTCACTATTATATGGATAATTAAATGATAGCATTTTTGTTTGAGTACCTGTTCCGCTTGTAGTAGCACTACCATTTCCGGAATAAATTAATCTTATACTTCCATTACCATTAAATCTTATTATTCGCCAATAGAAGTTTCCTAGTTTTACCCAATTATTTTCTACTTTTCCTCGATAATAATATGTATCTCCGAAATCGTCTTTCCCTATACAAAACAAATTTTCTTTATCCGCTATACTTGTTATTGATGAATTATCGCCATAAGTAGGGCATCCTTCACTTGTGCTGTTTGTTTTAATTTCTGCTAATAAATCTGCACCAGACATAGTAGCTTGAATATCTAAATATACATAACACTTAGTACCTTTTTTATTTATATTTATACTAATTTCACCATTACTATATGTCATTTTATTTTTAAGTTGAGTATCATTTCCAATGATGGTGCAATAACTTTTATCTGCATTAACAACGTATTTACCTGTTGGAACATCGGTTATACTTTCGTAATTATTATCGTCAGTATTACCTTCTGTTTTTTGTTTATAAAGTGCTAATACATTTAAATCTGGCACTTTATAATTAACTTCACCACTCACTACTTGTATACTTTGTGTTACTCTATATTTAGCCTTACTTTTATTTATAGTTACAACTTCAATTATACTTATAATTAATACAATTATAACAATATTTTTAAATCTTCCCTTACTTAACTTCTCTATTTTCAATTATCTTCCTCTTTTCTAATTATCAATAATATTAGAAATTTCTAACTTATACTAAAATTATAAACTTTCAATTATTAATTGTCAAGAAAAATATAGAAGTTTTTGACGTTTTTGTGCTTTATAAATAAAAACATGAGAAAATTATGTCGGTGATAAATAATGTCTCGTGAACAAATATTTTATGGAAAAAGACTTAAAGCAATTAGGGAAAGAGTAGGCTTAACTCAAAAGAACATAGCTTCTTTACTAGGAGTTAGAGAAAATTGTTATAATCAGTATGAGAGTGAATATGTTATTATACCTATTAAACATTTAAATACTATATGTAATTATTTTAATGTTTCTTTAGATTATATTTTTGAATTTACAAAGGAAAGAAATTATCCTAATATTAATAAAGAAATAGACTTAAAAATAATTGGTCAAAAATTGAAAGAGTTTAGAAAAGAAAATAATTTAACTCAAGAAAAAGTAGCAAAATTTTTAAATATAGACCAACCTACTTGGTCTATATATGAAAAAGGTAAAAGTCTTATTGGAACTCCATTTTTATATGCAATATGTAGTAAATATAATATAAGTGCTGACTATCTTCTTGGAAAAATAGATACAAATACTCTAAAAAAGATGTATAAATAAAAAATTGAAAAATAAAAAAATATAACTTTGAAAATTATAAAAATTTAGATATAGTCCCAATTATATATTAGGGCTTTTTTTAATTTTTAGACAATAATAAAGACATTTTTTTTAAAAGCGAATAATAATAAGTAGAAATAGGAGGAAGAATAATGAAAAGAGCTTGGAGTGATGTTAAGTCATTTGTAACAATAATTATGACTATTGGTTTAGTTATTCTTTTATTAATACCTAATATTAATCCACCAAAAGAGATAGTAGCTTTATATTGTACTAGTTATGGAGCTATTATAACTTATTTTTTTACTAGAGAGGATGGTGATGTTTAAAAATGAGTAGAGTACTTAAAAATAAAACTAATGAAATAACTCAAAATTATAAAAAAGGCTTTCATGATGGAATAGATTTAGTTGGTTATAAAAATGCCTTAGATTATGTTATTGCTCACTCTGATGGAGTAGTAGTGAGTGTTAGAAATGATTATAAAACTATCGATAAGACAGGTATTAGTTATGGTAATTATGTTAAAATAAAACATAATAATGGTTATTATACTTTATATGCTCATTTAAAACAGGAAAGTATAACTGTAAAAGTAGGAGATAAAGTATCAAAAGGAGAAGTTATTGGTTTTATGGGAGCAACTGGACATACAGATGGAGCACATTTACATTTTGAAGTTAGAGACGATAAAGATATACAGATAGACCCAACACAATATATTGATAAAGAACTTCCTAAGAGTATTCTTAAACAAAAATTATATTTACCTAAGACTGCTTTAACATGGCGAGTATATCCTCTTAATAAAGCCCCAATTGTGGGTAATGAACGTGGTTTATTATTACCAAGTAAATTTAATGGTTTAGAGTATGATATTTTAGGTTGGAGTATTCCAAATACAGTTGCTATTATAGAAACTAGAGATTTTGGAAAAGTTCAGATATATGTTGGAAAAGATACAAAAGCTTATATTAAATAATTTATTATAAAAACATATATAAAAAAAATTAAAAATATGATAAAATTAAACAATAAAAGGTGATATTATGCTAATTTATGTTATTATTGTAGTTATTGTTTTAATTATTATTTATGCTTTTATTTTATATAATAAATTTATAAAGTTAAATAATAAAGTAAAAGAAGCATTTTCTATTATGGATGTATATCTTAAAAAAAGATGGGATTTAATTCCTAATTTGGTTGATACGGTAAAAGAATATGCAAAACATGAAGAAAATACTTTAAAAAATGTTATAAGTTTAAGAAATAATGTTTATGATAAAATGTCTATAGAAGAGAAACTTAAAGTTAATGAACAATTATCTCATGATATTAGTAAAATCATGATTTTAAAAGAAGATTATCCTAATTTAAAAGCAAATGATAATTTTAAAGATTTAAGTAAAGAGTTAGTAAAAGTTGAAGATGATATTGCTAATTCTAGGAAATATTATAATGGAACAGTTAGAATTTATAATAATAAAGTAGAAATGTTTCCTAATAATATTTTAGCAAGTATTCTTGGTTTTAAGTCAAAGACAATGTTTGCAACAAATATAAATGAAAGAGAAAATGTAAAAATTGAGTTATAATGGAGGAATTAGTAATGTTTAAAAAAATTATTTTTATTATTTTATTATGTTTTTCTTTTGTATTTTTACCAAATGAAATACAAGCTTTAAATACTGATTTTACACCTAGTAATAATTCTTTATATAAAAATTATGAATATGTAATGGATAATTATAATATTGATATAATTGTAAATGAAAACAATACTTTAAATATAACAGAAAATATTGGAGCTTATTTTAATGTTGAAAAGCATGGGATATATAGAAAAATACCATTAAGAAATAAAATAAAAAGATTAGATGGAACAACATCAAAAAAACGTTCTCAAATTAGTAATATAAATGTTAATGATAAATATACTGTAAGTAATAGTGATGGCTATAAAGTTATTAAAATTGGGAATTTTAAGGATACTTTAACAGGAAAAAAAGATTATACAATTAGTTATTTATATAATTTAGGGAAAGATCCTCTTAAAAATTCTGATGAGTTTTACTATAATATAATAGGTAATGAATGGGATACAGTGATTGGAAATATTACTTTTAATATTATTTTACCTAAAGAATTTGATGCAACAAAGCTTGGCTTTTCTAGTGGACCTGTTGGCTCTACAGATTCATCAAATATAACTTATAGTGTTAATGGTAATACTATAAGTGGTAGGTATAATGGAATACTTAATACAAAGGAAGCATTAACGGTTAGATTAGAACTTCCTGAGGATTATTTTGTATCCGCTGGTCTTGATGTAAATATTAAAGATTATATATATTTTATATTTCCAATTATATTTTTAATAATATCTATATGTTTATGGTATAAATATGGAAGGGATAGACAAGTTATTGAAACAGTAGAATTTTATCCTCCAGAAGGGTTTAATAGTTTAGAAGTAGGATATTTATATAAAGGAGAAGCTAATTCTAATGATGTAATATCACTTCTTATATATTTAGCTAATAAAGGTTATATTAAAATTACAGAGACAGAAGAGAAATCTTTATTTTCTAAAGTAAATGGTTTTAAAATAACTAAATTAAAAGAATATGATGGAAATAATGTTAATGAACGTTTATTTTTAAAAGGGCTTTTTAGTGCTAATACAATATTTGATGATGAAGAAAAATTATCTAATTTAAATGAAGTTACGTCAAGTGATTTAGAAAAAACATTTTATGTTACAACTGAGGAAATACTATCTAATATTAATACTAAAGAAAATAAGGATAAATTATTTGAAAAAGGTGCTTCTAGTAAGTTAGTAATTATGATATTAATGATTATTGCATCATTTTGTTTAATAACTATACCACCTGTTTTGATGTTTGATGGAATAGGTATGATTTTAGTTGCTCTTTTATTTCCTGGTATTGGTTTTACAGTAATGTTTAGTTTATTATTTGGAAAATCGCAGACAATTTATGTTAATGGTAAAGCTACTAATTCATTATTAGCGACAAGAATATTTGGTTTAATATGGGGAGGACTTTTTGGAGGAGTACCTTGGGCTTTTGCAGTTTTACCAGCTTTATTACTAGATCCATTATATTTAGTAGGATATTTAGTAGGACTTTTATGTATTTTTGGTATGATAATTTGTATAAAATATTTACCAAAAAGAACTCAATATGGAATAGAAATATTAGGAAAATTAAAAGGTTTTAAAAATTTCCTTGAAACGGTAGAGAAAGATAAATTAGAAACTATGGTTTTAGAAAATCCAACATATTTCTATGATATTTTGCCGTATGCTTATGTTTTAGGTGTATCTGATAAATGGATTAAAAAGTTTGAAACAATAATGGTAGAATCTCCATCATGGTATGATAGCTCTAAAGCATTTAATATAGCTACATTTAGTTCATTTATGAATTCTACAATGACTTCTGCGGAAATTACAATGTCATCTAGTTCATCTAGTGGAGGATCAGGAGGTGGGTCTTCTGGTGGAGGATCAGGTGGAGGTGGAGGAGGTTCTTGGTAATCTCTTTCTTTTAGAAAGGTGGTAAATTATGCATACTGTTAAATGTCCTTATTGTGGTTATGAAAATTTATATACTAATATTAGATGTGAATATTGTAATAATGAGCTAATAAATGAAAAAGAAAGTTCTATAAATAATAGTGAAAAAAATTCTCTTACGAATGCTAAAATAGATAAATTTATAAATTTTTATAATGGTATAGGATTTATTTTTGTGGGAGGAATAATTAGTGTTATATCTTCTGTATTACTATTTGCAGGAGGAGTAGATAAAATTATGAAGATTATTAGTGTGCCATTTTTAATTTGTGGTATATCCTTTTTAGTAAGTGGTATAGCTTGGATAGTAAAAGGACTAAATATAAATAAAAGCTCTAATGATTTTGATGAAAAATTAAATATAGAAATGGTAGGGGAAAAATTTTATAAAGTATCAAAAATTGCTAATTATATATATACTTTTGGTTTTTTATTATTTTGGTTTGGCTTTTTAATTATATTTGATATTTTGGCTTTTAAATCATGGGAGCAGGATGGCAAATCATTGTTTTTCTTTTCTTTATTTTTTTGGGCTGTAGGAATTTATATTTTAGTAAAATCTATTAAGAAATTTAAATAAGAATAATTGTTAAATATTATATAGTGTGCTACTATTAATAATAGAAAGAGGTATAGTTTCTATGGGAAGAAGTACAATATTAATAATTATTTCAAGTATATTTGTAGGTATGATAGGCTTTTCATTTGGATATTTTACTATTAATGCAACTAAAATGGGTGAGGGAAGCACGGCAACAGTTACAACTGCAGATTTATCTAATGCTACTTTAATTCCGACAAAGCTTGATGGCCTTAATAATCCAATTTATCCAGGGACTATGAATTGGATAGGTGTAAGTGTAAAAGCTTCTAAAACAAATCCTTCAGCATCAGGAACTTATACAGTAAAGTATGAATATGAATTTTATGTTACATTTAATGATAAGTTTGAAACTGCTTTAAATTATAAACTTTATAAAACAACTAGTCCTATTGAAACACCTGTTATATGTCAAGAAGCAAGTTATACAGGAATAGAATCTCATCAATATACAAGAACTTGTACTTTAAATGATACACTTTCTGAATTAGGACCTATAGATAGAGGAACTATTGCTGGTGGAGCTGAGGGGGTAATAGGTACAGATACCGTTGTTGCGGATGGAACGACAACAAATTACTATTATTTAATAATTGAGTATCCTAATGAAAATAAAAATCAAAATAATGATATAGGTAAAACAGTTAATATTTCATTTGCTGATGTAAAAGCAATAGAATTAACAAAGAGTTAATAGTGTATAAAAGCCGATTAAAATTTGTAAATTTACAATGACATAATTGCCAAATAATAAATAATTTGCTATACTAATGATAATAGAAGGAGGTATAGTTTGTATGGCAAAATCAATGAATTATAGAAGTATAATGTTGTCTGTTATTGTAAGTGTGTTTATAGGTATAATAGGCTTTTCCTTCGCGTATTTTACAGTTAGTGTAACTGGAAGTGGGGGGGGGAGTTCTGCTACAGCATCTTCAGCAGACTTATCTAGTGTTACATTAAGTCCAGTAAAAATTGATGGTCTTAATAACCCAATTTATCCAGGAATTAAAAATTGGCTTGGAGTAAGTGTAAAAGCTAGCAAAAATACAGCTTCTGCATCTGGAACTTATACAGTAAGTTATAAGTTTACTGCAACAGTTACAACAAGTGCTACTTTTGCAACTGCAGTAAAATATACTTTATATAAAACAACTAGCTCTATTGCAACACCAGTAACATGTCCAGCAGTTAGTGCAACAACGGGAGCATCCCCACATTTCACAAGAATTTGTACTTTAGATAGTACACTTTCTAAAGCAACAGTTGTAAAATCAGGAAGTATTGCAACTACTGCGACGACGAGTGGAAATATAGATGTTACTGATACAGTTGTAGCCAATGGAACGACAACAAATTATTATTATTTAGTAATTGAATATCCTAATGCCGATTCAGATCAAAGTGCTGATATGGGAAAGACAATAACTGGTAATATTGGTAATGTAACTGCAACAAATTTAGCAATTAGTTAGTTTGATAATAGAATTGAATATAAAATAAAAATAAAGTAGATATATCAAAAAAAGATAATGTCTACTTTTTATTTCATCAACTCTACATAATTTAGTTTAATATAACATAATCATATAATGATGGAAAAATTATAAGATATAATACTAATGTATGCTAGTGAATTTGACATATTATCTATTTTATGGTACAATTATAATGCTTCTATTAAAGAAGTCAGGGGGAAAATTATGCGTGATTATATATGTAAGATGGGCTTAATTATTTTAGTATTAAGTGTAAGCATTATAATATATAAGAATAACAATAATAAAGAGAGAATATTATATAGTAATTATATAAAAAATAATATATATGAAGTAAGTAATTTTAAAACTAGATATGAAAAAATAGTTTTTGAAGAATATACTTTAAGTGAAATAAGTAATAAAATTGATAATGTTTTTAATTCTACTATAAGTGGGTATGGAAGATATGTTGCTGAGATTTCGCTTAACTATGATGTTGACCCATTTATCGCTGCTGGTATTATATTAGTAGAAACAGGTTGTAAATGGAATTGTAGTTATCTTGCTAAAAATTGTAACAATATAGGTGGTATGAAAGGAACTGGGTGTGGTTCATATTCTAAATTTGATAGTTTAGATGCAGGGATTGAAGTTTTTATTAAAAATTTAGCTTATAATTATTATAGGGTAGGGTTAAATACACTAGAATTAATAAATAAGAAATATGCTGAAAATCCTAATTGGCACAAAGATGTTAATTATTATATTAAATTAATTAAAGAAAGTTAGTTAATTGCTTTTTTTATTATTTTGACATATAATTTAAATGGTGAAGTTTTATGTATAATAATAAAAAGATATTAATACTTGGAATGGCTAGAAGTGGTTATCAAGTAGCAAAATTATTAAGTAATAAAAATAATGAAATTATAATTACCGATAGTAAAGATCAAGATGAAGATAAAATAAAAGAATTAAGGGACTTAAGGATTAATTTTATTAAAACAGAAACACCAGAAGAATTACTTGATACGAATTTTGATTTAGTTATTAAAAATCCAGCAGTATTTCCAACCCACCCTTGTATAGTTAAAGCTCATGATTTAAAAATTAAAGTAGAAAATGAAATGGAAGTAGCGTACCACTTTTTACCGAGCGGTATAAAAATAATTGGAGTTACAGGTTCAAATGGTAAGACTACCACGACAACTCTTATTTATGAAGCATTAAAGGAAGCTAAAGTAGATGTTATTTTGGGTGGAAATATAGGTATTCCTTTATCAGAAATTATTAATGATGGAAAAATAAAAGAAAAAGATATTTTGTTATTAGAAATATCAGACCATCAATTAATAGATATGAATGCTTTTAAAACAGATATAAGTGTCCTTACTAATTTATGTCCAACACATTTAGATTATCATGGTTCATATGAAAATTATAAAATGGTAAAACATAAAATATTTAATCATCATCAAAATAATAATATTGCCATAATAAATAAAAGTAATAAAGATAGTATAGATTTAACTAAAGATATAATAGATACAAAGTATTATTTTAATAGTGAAGATAATTATTATGATAATAAGTTTATTTATATAGATAAAAAAGCTGTAATAAATTTAAATGATATTGTTATTAAGGGAAATCATAATTATGAAAATATTCTTGCCATGTTACTTGTTTTAAAAGTATTAAATGTTGATTTTAAATATGCTTTAAATGTTTTAAAAAGATTTAAGGGAGTAGAACATCGAATTGAATTTGTAAGAGAAATAAATGGTGTTAAATATTATAATGATTCTAAATCAACTAATCCAACCGCGACTGTTACAGCTTTAAAGAGTTTTAATGGAAATATTAGACTTATTTTTGGAGGTATGGATAGAAATCAAGAGTTTGATGATATTCTTGAGTTTAAAGATAAAATAATTAAAATATATGCAATTGGGGAAGTTAGAGAAAAGATTAAAAGCTTTTGTATTAAACATGATATTAAATACTTTGTAAGTGAATATTTAGATGAGGCTTTAGATGTAATAAAAAAAGAAGCTATTAAAGGTGATATAGTTCTTTTAAGCCCAGGAGCTGCTTCATGGGACCAATATCAAAAATTTGAAGATAGAGGAGATAAATTTAAAGCTCTTGTAAATAGTTAGAAAAATATTTACTTTTATAAAAAAATATAATATACTTAATTTAAGCGAGACACTTATTAGTGCTTGCCTAAAAATTTTTAGTTTTTGGTAAACACCACTTATTTAAGGAAAAATTTGTGGTGTTTTAAATATACGAATATTTAGTTAAAAATAATTTGTAATATTATAATTATTATTAAAGATAAAATTAAAAAATCTTTCTTGTTCATAATAATCGCCTCCAATCATGAGGCTTATCCCTCCAAATACCCCCAGTAAGGTATCTCGCATAATAAGATTATCATAAAATTTAAAATAAGTCAAATTTCACATATAGGCATATAAACATGCTCTTTGTAAATAGTTAGAAAAATATTTACTTTTATAAAAAAATATAATATACTTAATTTAAGCGAGACACTTATTAGTGCTTGCCTAAAAATTTTTAGTTTTTGGTAAACACCACTTATTTAAGGAAAAATTTGTGGTGTTTTAAATATACGAATATTTAGTTAAAAATAATTTGTAATATTATAATTATTATTAAAGATAAAATTAAAAAATCTTTCTTGTTCATAATAATCGCCTCCAATCATGAGGCTTATCCCTCCAAATACCCCCAGTAAGGTATCTCGCATAATAAGATTATCATAAAATTTAAAATAAGTCAAATTTCACATATAGGCATATAAATAATGCTTTTCTTTACAAAACATTTATTTTTTGATATACTTTTTTTAGGTGATAAGTATGTTAATAAGTGGTAAAAATGTTTTAAAAGAAACACAAGTTAAAGATATTCATAAAGTTTATTTAAAAGAGAACTTTAAAGATAAAAATATTATTTCTTATTTACAAAATAATAATATAAGATATGAAATAGTTTCTTTTAATCGTCTTAATAATATGGTTAAAAATAATCAAGGAATAGTAATTGATATAAATGATTATGAGTATTATAAATTAGACGATATATTAGAAGAAGATTTTGTAATATGTTTAGACCATTTAGAGGACCCTCATAATCTTGGAGCTATTATTAGGACAGCAGAATGTGCAGGTATTAAATCAATTATTATACCTAAAGATAGAAGTGTAAGAGTAAATGAAACAGTTATGAAAATAAGTGCAGGTGCGCTTAATTATGTTAAAATAGTTTTAGTTAATAATATAAATAATACTTTAAAAACTTTGCAAGATAATAATTTTTTTGTTTATACCGCGGATATGGACGGAATAGATTATGAAAAAATAGATTATGCTCCTAAAAAAGTATTAGTTATAGGTTCAGAGGGAAGGGGTGTTAGTAAACTTGTTCGAGATAAAAGTGATGTGATAGTAAGTATTCCTATGTATGGTAAAATTAATAGTTTAAATGCTAGTGTTTCCGCGGCTATACTTATATATGGAATATTATCGAGGTAAAAATGCAAGATACAGAAAAAGATATTATTTATAATAAATATAAATATATTGTTGATGTTTTATTACATGATTATAAAAAGATAGCAATTAAATTAGGAATAGATTTAAAAGAATTTAGACAAGAAGCTTATTATGCTTTTAGTGATGCTTTAAATAATTTTAAAGATGAAAAACAAGTTAAGATAGAAACTTTTATAACAGTATGTGTAAGAAGAAGATTACAAAAAGTTATAAAAAGTTATGGGGGGAAAAAAGCTAAAACTTTAAATAATTCTTATTCTTTAGATTATGATTATGATAAAGATGGTAGTACTTTAAAAGATATAATGGAAGATAATTATTTTGAGCCATTAAATAATCTTACAGATAGAGAAAGATATGAAGAGTTAATTAACGCTATTAAAGGGGTTTTATCTTTAAATGAGTATAAAATATTTACTTTTTTATCGCTTGGTTATAATGGTGAGCAAATAGCTAAAAAGCTTAATAAAAATATAAAACAAGTAAATAATACTATTCAAAGAATAAGACAAAAAATAAGAAATATTAAGATAGATTAGCTTTATCTCCTTGAAATATATTTCTTTTTTTCATTTCTTTATCTATATCATTTAAAACACAAAATTTTTTTAAAAGCCATGAAGGAGCAATTAAATTATTTTTATCAGGGTCACCTGTAATACGCATAATAACTATTTTTTCATTTAAATATTCGAGTTGTTCACATACTATATCTATATATTCTTCTTTAGTTAATACTTTAAAAGGCTTTTTTTGATACATTTTAGCAAGAGGAGTATCTTTTGGAATATAAAGCATATGTATTTTAATCGCGTCTATTTCGAGTTTATTTAATAATTTTACAGTTTCTATCATCATTTCTTTAGTTTCTCCTGGAAGTCCATTTATAATATGAGCGACTGTGAAGATATGTCTTTTTTTAAGTTCTTTTACAGCGAGCACAAAGTTTTCAACGGTACTTCCCCGATTAATTTCTTTTAAAGTTTTATTATGACCTGATTCTAGCCCTAGTTCAACAATTAAAAAAGTTCTTTTATTTAAATCTTCTAAGTAAGCTAGTATATCTTTTCCTAAACAATCACTTCTAGTTGCAATATCAAGTCCATAAACATTATTATAAGTTAATACTTCTTCATATTTTTCTTTTAATACTTCTAAGGGAGCATAAGTATTAGTATTAGCTTGGAAATAAGCAATATATTTAGAGTTAGGCCATTTTTTGTCTAAATCTTTTTTTACTATATTAAATTGTTCTTTTAAACTTAAATTTTCAAGATTATTACCACTTCCATGAGAACAGAAAATACAACCATGACCATTTTTAAAATTAGGACAAGAAAAATTAGCATTTAGACTTACTTTAAATACTTTAGAATTAAATTTCTTTTTAAAAAAATAATTTAATGTATGATATCTTTTATTATCTAATGTATATTTAAACATTTAATCACCTTTTATATATTTTAAAAAAACTTCTAATACTTGTAAAGAATATTTTAACTATTTTTAACATATTATTTTTTAGGAGTAAAAGAATTATTATACTTTTAAAAGAACAATAATTCAAAAAATATATAGAAAGGAATTAATCAAATTAATAAATTATTTATGAGTTTGATTAGAGAAAGAAAAAATGTTACAAGGGCTTAAAGCAAGTGAAGTAGAAGAAAAGCGAAAAAAATATGGTAATAATAATATTAGTAATGTTAAACAAAATAGTTTTTTAAAACTTTTATTAGAATCTTTAGGAGACCCGATTATTAAAATATTATTAGTAGCTCTTTCAATTAAAGTAGTTTTTTTGTTTAAAGATTCTGATTATTTTGAAACTTTAGGGATATTAATAGCAATTTTTCTCGCGTCATTTATTTCAACTATATCAGAATATGGGAGTGAAGCAGCATTTAGAAGATTACAAGAAGAATCATCGAAAGTCTTAGTTAAAGTTTTAAGAGATGGAATTACTAAAGAAATACCTATTGAAGAAGTAGTTGTTGATGATTTAGTTATTTTAAATTCAGGAGATAAAGTCCCAGCCGATGGAATAGTTATTAAAGGAAGTGCAACAGTTGATGAGGCAAGTTTAAATGGAGAAGCAAAAGAGATAAAAAAGTATCCTTCTTTTAGCACAAAAGAGGAAGAAAATAATAAATTATATAGGGGTTCTGTTATTTATAATGGAAATATTTATATGCAAGTTAAAAGTGTTGGAGATAAAACTTTATATGGTAAGTTAGCTCATGAAGTAGCCGAAAAATCTCCTATGTCACCTTTAAAAGAAAGATTAATGGGTTTAGCTAAATTTATAAGTAAACTAGGATATATTGGTGCAATATTAGTTACTATTTCTTATTTATTTTCTGTAATTGTTATAAATAATAATTTTGATAAAACTTTAATTTTTAAGACGATAACTAATTTTAGATTAATGATGGATTATTTAATATATGCTTTAACACTTAGTGTTACAATTATTGTCGTGGCCGTTCCTGAGGGACTTCCTATGATGATTACCCTTGTTTTATCAAGTAATATGAAAAGAATGCTTAAAAGTAATGTTTTAGTAAGAAAATTAGTAGGTATAGAAACCGCAGGTAGTATAAATGTTTTATTAACTGATAAGACAGGAACTTTAACTAAAGGTAAATTAGAGGTAAGTGATATATATACTTTTGATAATCATTTTAAATCTTTAAATGAAGTAAAGATGTATCCTAAATATTATCAAGAATTAGTAAATAGTTTATATTATAATAATGAAAGCATAATAAATGAAGAAAAAGAAATTATTGGGGGTAATGGAACAGATAAAGCTTTAATTAGTTTTTTAGATATTTTACCTGATAATAATAAAACAATAATTAAAAGAAAAATATTTGATAGTAAAGATAAATATAGTAGTGTTACTTTAAATAATAATATTACTTATATAAAAGGAGCACCAGAAATATTACTACCGAATGTAAATTATTATTTAAATAAAAATGGTGAAGAAAAAATATTAATAAATAAAAGAAATATTACAAGTAAAATAGATGCTTTAACAAGTAAAGGGATTAGAGTTTTACTTCTTACATATAACAAATATAATTCAAGCTTAGATAGTTTAGTTTTGGTGGGAATTGTAGCAATAAAAGATGAATTAAGAGATGAAGCTATAGAAGGTGTCGATTTGATACACGCATCTGGTATTAATATTATTATGATTACAGGAGATGCCAAAGAAACAGCGATAGGAATTGGGAAAGATGCTAAAATATATCATGAAGGAGATTTAGTTTTAACACATACCGAGATGGAAAAATTATCTGATGAAGATTTAAAAAAAATAGTTGGTAAACTATGTATCGTTGCAAGAGCTCTTCCTCAAGATAAATCTCGTTTAGTGCGTATTTTAGAGGAAATGAATTTAATTGTCGGTATGACAGGAGATGGAGTAAATGATGCACCAGCCTTAAAAAAAGCTAATGTTGGATTTGCAATGGGAAGTGGAACAGAAGTAGCTAAAGAAGCAAGTGACATTGTGATACTTGATAATAATATCTTATCTATTAGTAAGGCAATTCTTTATGGAAGAACTATTTTTAAAAGTATTAGAAAATTTATTATATATCAACTAACTGTTAATATGTGTGCTTTAATATTATCGATAGTAGGCCCCTTTATTGGTATTAATACCCCAATAACTATTATTCAAATGCTTT
This sequence comes from uncultured Bacilli bacterium, assembly GCA_947626695.1. GTDB lineage: Bacteria > Bacillota_I > Bacilli_A > RF39 > UBA660 > Caccenecus. The sequence continues at coordinate 15,233 of CANQTE010000018.1, forward strand.
GGCTTAATATGATTATGGATACTTTCGCAGGACTAGCTTTCTCTTTTGAACCTGCTTTACCTAGTTATATGAATGAACCTCCTAAAGATAAGAATGAAGCAATAGTTAATTCTTATATGATTGGAGAAGTCTTATGGACAGGTTTATATTCTGCTTTAGTGTGTATCTTATTTTTAAAACTTCCTATTGTAAGAGAATATATTAGAGTAGGAGAAAATTCTAAATATTTAATGACAGCTTATTTTGCTTTATTTATATTTATTGGAGTATTTAATGCTTTTAATGCAAGAAGTGAGAGATTAAATATATTTGCTAATTTAAGTAAAAATAAAGTATTTATTATAATTATTTCTTTTATTTTAATAGTTCAAATATATTTAATATATCATGGAGGAGATTTATTTAGAACTTATGGTCTTCATTTACAAGAATTTGTTATTGTTTTATTATTAGCCTTAACTGTTTTTCCAGTCGATTTTATAAGAAAAATATATTTGAGACATAAACATTTAAAAACTGGAGTTTAGAACATAATTCGACAAATTTTTTAAAAGTTTTATGTTATTATAAGTTTAGGTGATAAATTTTGAGAACATTTTATATATTTAATATTAATAAAAGCTTTTATAATTTAATGAAAAATAATCCTCATCACTTATTTAGAGCTATGGAAGATATCCATAATTTTGATAAAAATGATGTAGATATGGCCTATGATTTATTTTTACAAATAGTAAGTCCTTTTGATAAAAGTAAAATAAATAATAAAATATTTGGAGAATCTAAAGATAATGATTTTTATTCTAAGTTTCATAATGTCCATCGCATCCAAAATAAATATATTCCTGAAGATTCAATGTTAGTTGTAAATAAAGCGTTTTTATTACTTGAAAGTAACGTTTTAAAGCCAAGTTTTTTAACTGAGTTAAAAGAATATAAAAACTTATTTGTTTGTGATTTTAAAAATAAAGATTATTTTTGGTTAAATGAACTTGTTTGCTTGTAAAGTTAAGAAAGTTATAGTAATATATTGAGTGAAAGGAATGATTATTTATGTGGGGCCAAATACTTTGGTTTATAATTGGACTTGTTATTGGATTAGTAGTAGGCTTTATAGTGGCCAGAACTTTAATGCAAAGATATTTAAAAAAGAATCCACCTATAAATGAAAAAATGATAGAAGTTATGATGAGTAGTATGGGGAGAAAGCCAAGTAAAAAACAAGTTAATCAAGTTATGCAACAAATGAATAAATATATGTAAAATGCAAGTTAGAGATAGCTTGTTTTTTTAGCTATAATAACATATTCACTCTCATACTTATTATAACAATTTTCTCAAGCACCAAGTAAAGAAGCTATTTCTTTTTGAGTTAAACTTATTCTTTCTCTAATTGCTTTAAGTCTTTTTCCATAAAATATTTGCTCGTTTATTATTTATTTAATAAAATATAACCGTTAAAATAGAAAATTTTTTGCATAAATAACCTAAAAAAAGTTTACTTTAAAGTATAACAGTGTTATAATCTTGTTGATGGAGGATTATTTTTTTATAATTATTAATTTCGACTGACACCGGAATTTAATTTATGTATGGCAAAAATAATTTGTAAATATCTACATCTAGCACAAGACAAATTTCAAATAAGGTCAGAGTTGGAACATTTATTTTACCACACTCAATATCACTTATATATGAATTGCTAAGATTTGCTTTTTCTGCTAGTTTTTCTTGAGTTAAACCTTTTAATTTACGATATTTTCTAATATTTTTACCAAGATTGATTAATATATCCATAACTATCACCTATAAATAGTTTAATATTTTTTTGTGAAGTAATATATAGACTGACACCGGAATTTCTATTATATTGGTTAATTTTTATAAAAAATAATTCTAAAGAAGGAGTGGAAAAAATAAAATATGAAATTGGAAAAGTTAAGAAAAGGAAGTTTTATTAAAACTAGTATTATAGTTTTAGTAGTAATAAGTATATTTGGAGTTATATTTATAAATAAGAGTAAAGCAAAATATAGAGTAACCCAAAGTATACAAGTGGTGAGTGGCGAAGTAAATTATATTAACCCAGATTTTAGTATGTTAGGTGTAAAGTTACAGAGTGCTAAGGGAAGTAGTGATTATGTTTCTGCGAGTAATAATAAAGTTCCTGAAAGTGGGTATAAGTTAAAACCTTTGGGTGATGGTGCTACTGATAGTTATTGTACTATTAATGGAACAAAAAATAATGCAGGTATTAGTATTAGTTATGCAAATGGGAGTGTAACTTTTAGTGGTATTAAAGACCAGGGGACTAGATGTTATTTGTTTTTTGATATACAGACAGACCCATCTGGTTCTGAGTTGTTGGGTAAATATCCTGTAAATAGTACAAGTGATGGATGTCCAAATTATGAAGATGCACCATCAGTAACAAGTGTAAAATCTTCTGGAAGTTTGTTCTGTAAAGGAAAAGATAATGATAATAAAGATACTTATTATTTTAGGGGAAACCCAACAAACAATTGGGTTAAGATTGGAAATTTCTACTGGAGGATAATAAGATTTAATGGAAATGGAAGTATAAGATTAATTTATTCAGGAAGTGGAAGTGCTCAGACAAGTGGAACAGGTACTCAATTAAGTTCTACTTCTGCATATAATAATTCAGCTAATAATGCACAATATGTTAAGTATGATAATAGTACTATAAAAGGTGTATTAGATAGTTGGTATAATACTAACTTAAAGAGTACTTATGGAAGTAAGATGGATGGAGAAGCAGGTTTCTGTAATGATGCAGACAATGGAACATATTCTGGTGGTATACAATATTTTAAACCATATGATAGAATAGCAACTAATAAAAAACCAACATTTAAATGTAATACTAAAGATAACTTATTTACAACAAGAGGTAATTCAAATGGAAATCGAAAATTAACAAACCCAATAGGTTTAATTACTATTGACGAAGCAAGTTTTGCGGGTGGAACTTGGAGTGACAATAATTCAGGTTATTATTTATATACTAATAGTACATACTGGACAATGTCTCCGTCTTACTTTTATAGTGGTGGCGGTCACGCGGGCGTGTTCGTTGTGAATCGCAATGGCAACCTCAACTACAACGGCATTGTGACCACTGCGTATGGTGTGCGCCCAGTAATAAATCTGAAGGCTGATACACTATTTAAAGAAGGGAGTGACGGTACAAAAGACCATCCATACGAAGTTGAATAATAAATTTTCTTACTTATATAACTTAAATAAACAAAATATAATACATTTTAAAACAGAGTAATATCTCTCTTCTTTTTTAATTTTTTAAATATCGAATAATAAATTAACATTTTTTTCTTGATTTTAGAATATATATATGGTAGACTTATGAATAGAATAAAAGGTGGTGTAAGGATGGAATTCCTTAATAGATTATATGAAAGTAATTATTTTGGTATAGGTTTATTTGCCGTAATATCATTTCTAGTTGTAACATTTTTAGTTGTATTATTTTTTGGGAAAAAAGACGAGCAAAAAAGGCGTTTAGACGATAATACAAATAGTTATGCAGTACCAGGAATTAACGACGAACTTACTTTTAAAGAAACTAGTACACCAACTCCAGTAGAAGTTAAAAGTAATAGTATTCCTACTAATGATGCAATTCAATCTGGACCTATAAGTATGGAGCCAATAAATGAGCAAATTAATAGTTTTGAAATGCCAACTCCTCAATTTAATGAGCCAGTAAAACCTACTGTTACACCAGTAGTACCAACTGCACCAGTTATGCCTACAACAGAATTTGAACCAAAAGCAGATGTTAGTCCAGTAATTGAACCTGTAATTAGTCCTGTTACTCCAAGTGTAATGAGAGATATAAATAGTGAAGTAGTAACTCCTGTAATACCAACAGAGCCAGTTACACCAGTTAAAGTAGAGCCAGTTATTCCAACTCCTCAGTTTAGTGAGCCCGTAACTCCGGTTATACCTAAAATGGAAGAACCTACTTTCACAACTCCAGTTGATGTACCTATAATTAATAGAGAAAGAGAGACTATTCAAGATGTAACTCCGAGAGTTGAGCCTAAAATAGTAGAACCAGTAAGATTTGATTTACCTACTGAAGAACCTACTATTCCAATAATAAATGAGCCTGTAACTCCTGTATTTCCTAAGGTAGAAGAGCCAACTATTATTGAAGAACCAACTATTGGTAGTACATATTATCAACCAATAAAAGAAGAACCAGTAGAAGAAGTTAAAGTTCCAAATATTGATTTTGATGCTCTTGCTAAAACTATCTCCGCAGAATTAGACGAATTAGAAAAAAGTAATAATTCTAAAGTAACACCTATTGAAGAAGTAGTAGAAAAACCAACAAATCAATTTAGTTCTGTTTATGTAAACAATAATGTTAGTCCTGTAAGAGTGGACTCTCCACTTCCTAAAAAAATAGATTTACCAACTAAAAAAGATTAATAAAGGCTTAGTTTTACTAAGTTTTTTTAAATTTTCCTTTAAATATTAGCAAAAATAAGTAAAAAATTTTAAAAATATAGGAAAATACCTTGATTTTATGGGCACTTTTTGATAATGTTAATATGTAAGGTATAAGACCTTATAAACTTAGGTTTTTGTAAGGGAGGTAAATTAAATAATGACAAGAACTGAATTAGTAGAATTTGCTGCAGCTAAAACTGAAGTATCAAAAGCTGAAGTAGGACGTGTTTTAGATGCTCTTTTAGAAGGTATTCAAAGTGGCCTTAAAAAAGAGGGAAAAGTTACTTTAGTTGGTTTTGGTACATTTAGTGCTAAAAAAAGAGCAGCACGTGAAGGTATTAATCCTTTAACTAAAGAAGCTATTAAAATTCCTGCTAAGACTGTTGCATCATTTAAAGCAGGAAGCAAATTAAAAGATGCTTTAAATTAATTAAATAGCTTACTTAAGGG
>CANQTE010000019.1 GCA_947626695.1 uncultured Bacilli bacterium
AATTGGGTGAGTTTACTCACTAAATGTACTTTCAGTACTAAGACAAGCCACGTAATTTATTGCGTGGTGTGTTGACATTTTAAAAAAATTATAGTATATTAATATTGCACTAAAAAAGTGTGTAAATGTTTCTCGCTTCTGGATGGTGCGACGTATAAATGATTCCAGGCGTCAATGTTTTTCGCTTCCGGGTGGTGCGACTAATAAATAATCCCGGTCGAAAATAATAATAACTCCACAATTTGATGGAGTTTTACTTTTATTTTATAAATAAAAATTATATATATAAATATAAAACAAAAAACAAAAATGATAGGAGAGTAATCCTATCATATCATGCTTAAGTATGAATTAGAGCTACTTAAGCAAGTTAAATTACGACAACATAAGGACTTTCTTGTGTACCGTTTCCTTTAAAAATAGTATCTGACTTCAAATTTATGACAGGACGTACACCCGTCTCCGTGTTGTCCACATAGTGTCCGTAAAGGCTACCATAAGCTTCTACAATAATCACGGTCGCATAATAACCGTTGAGACCATTAGTGTACCAAGGAGACATGGTCCAGTACTCGCTGTTAGTATATAGATAATAACCTGAATTGAATTTGTTCCAAGTTTCCCCTGCAAATGCTACTTCATCTGCTGTAACTAAACCTATTGGGTTTGTTAAGCTTTGATTGCCCTTTGTTCCTCCACTTGTTGTATATAAATTAGTTGTAGGTGTTCCACATTTTAATGTTGGCTTTTTATTAGTTGATATTCTATCAAATGGTTTATAATATAGTGCAGTACTATCATTTGAACCGTAGTCTGCATCATTACAGAAGCCTACCGTTCCATCCATTATACTCCCATAAGTAGTTTTTAAATTTGTATCATACCAACTATTTAATACACCTTTTATAATACTATTATTATATATAACATATCGTGCATTACTTGTTGAGCTACTATACATGGATGTAGAACTTAATTGAGTACCAGTTCCGCTTGTTTCTGCTTTACCATTTCCAGAATAAATTAATCTTATACTACCATTACCATTAAATCTTATTATTCTCCAATAGAAGTTTCCTAGTTTTACCCAGTTATTTGTTACTGCTCCTCGATAATAATATGTATCTCCAAAATCATCTTTCCCTTTACATAATAAACTTTTTGTATCTTCTATAGTTGTTATTGATGGAGCATCTTCATAAGCTGGACATCCTTCACTTGTACTATTTATTTTTAAACTTGCTAATAATTCTGTTGTAGATTGCTTAGTGTCTATATCTAAATAAACATAACATTTAGTTCCCTTCTTATTAATACTAATGCTCACTCTACCATCTTTATATTCCATTGGTATATTTTTAAGTTGAGTATCATTTCCAACAATTGTGCAATAACTTTTATCTGTATTAACTACATATTTCCCAGTAGGAACATCCGTAATACTTTCATAGTTATTATCACTAGTATTGCCTTCTGTTTTTTGCTTATAAAGTGCTAATACATTTAAATCAGGCACTTTATAATTAACAGTACCATTAACAATTTGAATACTTTGAGTTACTCTATACTTAGCTTTACTCTTATTTATAAATATAATTCCAACTATACTTATAATTACTAATATTATTATATATTTTTTAAATCTTCCTTTGCTTAACTTTTCTAATTTCATATCAAAACCTTTCTTTCTAATTATCAATAATATTAGAAATTTCTAACTTATACTTAAAATTATAAATCTTGGAAGGCTAAATGTCAATATATTTTTTCGTATACAAGCACAATTTATTCTCAGCAATTTACTATATTAAATTTAAATGAGAAAATTTTTATGTGATAACTATGATAAAGAAAAAAGAAATTCTATTAATTATTGGAGATAAATTAAGAACACTTAGAATAAGCAAAAATATAACTCAAGAAGAAATTGCAAGATGTTTAAACATAAAAAGAGCTACCTATACTAATTGGGAAAATGCAAGAACAGAAATACCTTTGGATATATTAAATAAAATAGCTATATATTATGAAGTTTCATTAGATTATATGTTTAATTTTAATAATAAAAAGTCTTCTTATAATAAAGATTTAAATTACGATATTTTTGCTACTAATCTAAATACTTATCTTAAAAAGAATAATTTAAAAATAGAATCTTTAGCAATAGATGCCTCTACTACTATATCTACTATATGGGCATATTTACATAATAAAGTACATATTAGAACAATATACTTATATTTAATATGCCAAACTAATAATCTTTCCGTGGACTGTCTTTTTTCAAGAAAATAAAAAAATACTTTAAAAGTATTATATTATATCGTCTATGTATTTTTTTAATTGATGGGCATCTTTCCCAAATATTATTTTTAATTGGTTATCTATTTCCACAATACCTTTAGCACCTAGTTTTTCTATCGCATCTTTATTAACTAAAGATACATCTTTTAAAATAACCTTAAATCTACTCATATTACACTCAGCACTAACAATATTGTCTTTACCCCCTAAATACCCAATTAATTTATTAGCTTCAATTCGAAAATCTCTTTTTGATAGCTTCAAAACAATTAAACAAACTATAACTAAAACTATTCCAATTATTAAATATTGTAACCATGTATCCATTTATATCACCACCTCCATTATACTACATATTTTTAATATTTAAAACATTTTTTGTATATTTAAAAAAATCTGTTTCATAATATAACTGGAGGAATATATGAAAAAAATAATTATATTTATTGTGAGTTTATTCATGGTTGTAGGGTGTTCTTGTAGTAATGATTTAGCCGCGGATGCAGTAGAAAAGTATTTAAATGATTATAAAGGGTTATCTGATTCAGTCCTAACAGGTATCGATAAGTTAGTCGAAAATGAAGATTTAAATGATAAACAAGAAGATACTTATAAAGAAGTATTAAAAAAGCAATATAGAAATTTAAGTTATACAATCGAAAATGAATCTTATGATGGTGATAATGCTAATGTTACAGTCAAAATAACTGTTTATGATTTACATAAAATAGAAAAAGAAACACAAGAATATTTAAATACCCATGAAGAAGAATTTTTAACAAATGGTGTATATGACGCCGAAAAATATTTAGATTATAAGCTTGAAAAAATGAAAGAAACAGAAGATACTACAAGTTATAATATTATTATTAGAACAATTAAAGTTGATGGTAAATGGCAAGTTGAACAACCTGATGAAGAAACATTAGAAAAAATTCATGGAATATATAATTATGACAGATAATACATCTGTTTTTATTTTAAATATTTTTTATTATGAATTATTACTATCGGAGAAAAAAAGATAAATAATTTTTTAATAAATGAGACATCATACTAAAGTTTTTTAACTTAAATCTCCACATTAGTTAATCGATTGTGAAGAAATAAGTTATATTATTTCCTTTATTTATACTCCTAAAAAGCATATAAATAAATTATTGCCCATAAATCTTTTTTCGAAGTCTAAAATGTTTTATTTTACATAAATATTATTAGGTGCAAGATATGAAGAAAATTCTTTTATTTTTTATGTTCTTAATTCCTTTAAAAGTAAATGCCATAAGTGCTGATAGCGCGGTAGTTATGGATTTACAAAGTGGAAGAGTATTATATGATATTAAAAGTCATGATGAACATCTTATCGCCTCAACTTCAAAAATCATGACTTCACTTGTTGCAATTACATATGGTGATTTAGAAAAAGAAGTAACCGCGAGTGATAGTATCTTAAAAGCCTATGGTTCAAGCATTTATCTAACAGTTGGCGAAAAAATGAAACTTAAAGATTTATTATACGGCCTAATGCTTAGAAGTGGAAATGACGCTTCAATCGCAGTTTCTGAGGCCGTCGGAGGTTCTATTCAAGGTTTTGTCTATCTCATGAACGAATATGCTCAAATTATTGGTATGAATAATACAAACTTTGTTAATCCTCATGGTTTAGATAGTGATGGAGTAGGTAATACATCAAGTGCCTATGATATGGCTCTTTTAACTAAATTTGCTATGAAATATCCTTTATTTAGAGAAATTTTTAGTACTACAAATTATAAAACATCAAGTAATTTAAAAAAATATAATTGGGAAGGTAAAAATAAACTTTTTAAAATGTATAAATATACAACTGGTGGAAAAACAGGCTATACTAAATTAGCTCATCGTACTTTAGTTACAACTGCTAAAAAAGATAATATGGAATTAGTTATAGTAACTTTTAATGACCCCAATGATTTTGCCGACCATAAAAGTTTATATGAAACATATTTTAATAAATATCATGCTGTAAAAATACTTGATAAAAATAAATTTGAATTAGAACTTGATTATTATAAAAGAACAGAAGTTTATATTAAAAATGATTATTATGCTTTAGTTACTAAAGATGAAGAAAAAGATTTAAAAATAGAATATAACATATATAAAGATATGACTTTAACAGATAATATTAAAATAGGAGAAGCTATAATTAAACTTAATGATAATATTTTACATAAAGAAAATATATATGTAAAAAAAATTACTAAAGCAAAACAAAAAGAAAGTTTATGGGAAAAAATAGTGGGGTGGTTTCGTAAATGGTAAATGGTATTTGGGTCTCTTTAATTTTAATTGCTATTATTTATTCTATTTTTACTGGTAATATAGAAACTATTAATAATGGTATTTTAACTCATGCTTCATCTGGTATTAATTTAGTTCTTGATATGTTACCTTTAATGATACTATGGAATGGTATGATGAAAATTGCCGAAGAATCTGGTTTATTAGATTGTTTTTCTAAAATTTTAAATCCCATATTAAGTAAATTATTTCCTAAATTACCTAAAAATCATAAAGCATTAGGTTATATCGCTTCTAATATCGCCGCAAATATGTTAGGACTTGGCTCCGCGGCAACTCCCTTTGGTCTTAAAGCTATGAATGAACTCCAAAAAGATAATTTAAAAAAAGATACCGCAACAGAATCTATGATAACTTTTTTAGTCTTAAATACCGCCGGAGTAACACTAATTCCTACAACTGTTATTGCTCTAAGACTTATGAATGGCAGTAAAAATCCCACTGAAATAATTATAACTAGTATTATAGCAACTTTTATTTCAAGTATTTCTGGGTTATTATTAGATTATTTAATTAGGAGAAAAAATCAATGAATATATTATCTAAAATAGTTATTCCTTTATTTATTTTACTTATTATATTTTATGGAGTTAAAAAGAAAATTAATATATATGACGTTTTCTTAGAGGGGGCTAAAGAAGGCTTAATCATGGTTTTTCATATAACTCCTACAATACTTGCTATGGTTTTTGCAGTTAATCTTTTTTTAGATAGTAATTTTTTAGAAGGAATACTAAACTTTATAAGCCCCATACTTGATATTTTAAATATTCCTTTAAATATTATACCTATGGCTTTATTAAGGCCTATTTCTGGGACTGCTTCTATGGCTATTATGAATGATATATTTATAAAGTTTGGTCCTGATAGTTTTATTGGTCGCCTAGCATCAACTCTTCAAGGGTGTACCGATACAACTATTTATGTCTTAGCTCTCTATTTTGGCTCAATTAAAGTAACTAAAACAAGATATGCTCTTCCTGTTGGCTTATTTGCCGATTTAATGGGAATAATCGCTGCTTTTATTATAACTTTTATTTTCTTTGGTTAGTTCGACAATCTTTTTAAGACTTATGTGTTATGATAATTTTGGTGATATAATGAAACAAAATGTTAAAGTTTTTTTAATAGCTCTTCTAATTGGCTTTGGAGTATCTATATTAATAAATCAAAAATTTGATTCTTCCCTAATTACTGATGCTTTAGAATCTAAAGTAACAATCTTTTCTATAGGCTCATATACCAACATTAAACTTGCAAATGCAAAAAAAGAAAGTTATTCTAATTCTTTAATCTATAATGATGATGGTATATATAGAGTTTTAATTGGTGTCTATAAAGATAAAACAAGCATAGATTTAATGTCTAGTTATTTCTTAGATAATGATATAACTTTTAATAAAGTAGAATTAAAAGTAAATAATAATTTAATAAATGCTTTAAAAAATTATGAATTATTAATTAAAACAAGTGATATATCTTATTATGATAGTATTAATAATTCTTTATTACAAATATTTAATGAATATATTAATTAAAATATTGGCAATAATAATATTAGGTGTTTTAAATGCAAAAAAATAAATTATTTTATCTTAGTTTAATAATTATTTATCTTTTAGTACTAAGTAAAGATACTTTAATAAGTCTTTTTTCTTCAAGTATTTATTTAGAAAACTTAAAAGAAAGTTATTATGAAGGGGAATATAACAATTTAAGTAAAATGTTAGATATAAAAACTTCTAATTATAATATTATATATAGTAAAATTATCATGCGTGATATATATGATTTTTATAATATAATTACTCTTGATAAAGGATTTAATGATAATATAAATAAAGGTAATATTGTTGTAAATGAAAATGGTGTTATAGGCTTAATTACAAGTGTATCTAAAAATTCTAGTGAAGTTTCATTACTTACTAATAATAAAATTAAACTATCAGTTAAAATAAATAATTCTTATGGTATCTTAACTAGTAAAGATAATAAAATAATTGTTGAAAATATCAAATCCCAAGAAGAAATAAAAGAAAATGATTTAGTCTATACATCAGGACTCACCCTTATAAAAGAAGGCTTATTAATAGGAAAAGTAACCAAAATAAAGAAAGATAATTTAGATTTAGAGTATATATTAGAAATAACCCCTAGTGTTAATTTTAATGATATTCATTATGTAGGTGTTATATCATGATTTATCTTTTATTAGACTTTTTATTAAGTTTTACACCCTATAAAACTTATTTTATCTTACTTAATATTGTAACTATATCTAAAAATAAATATTTTAGTTTTTTAGTTATAACTCTCATATTAGATTTATTAATATTAAATACTTACTTTTTAAATACTATTATTTTAAGTATTATATTCTTTATATATAAAAAACTAAATTTCAAAAAAATAAATCTTAAAAACTTTTTTCTCTCTTTATTATTTATTTATAGTAGTTATATTATCTTATTAGGTTTAATTAATAATTATAGTTTTATATTTCTTTTAAAATATATAATAGATAATTTATTAGTTAATTTTCTTTTTGCATTTTTCTGTTATAAATTAAATTTTAAGCACATAAAATTATCTAGGTGATTACTAATGGATATAGATAAAATAATTAAAAATAATAAAGCTCGTCGAGAAATATATAAAATTAAAAGTCCTAAATATAAAAAAGATAATATTAAATATTTTAAAAATCTAATTACAAGAATACTTATAACTATTATTTTAGTATTAGGAAGTATTATTTATACAAATATAAGTACTTCTAATAAAGAATTATATAAAAAATATGTTTTAGAAAATTCTTTAAGCTTTACTAAAATAAATAATTTATATGAAAAATTTTTAGGTAAAGTAGATGTTTTAAAAACTACTCCTGATTATCCTGTCTTTAAAAGTATTAATTTTACTAATATAGAACCCTTTAATAATAGTTTTAAAGTAGAATTAACAGATGAGACAGTTTCTGTTTTATCTAGTGGTATAGTTGTTTTTAATGGTGAAAAAGAAGACTTAGGAAATACTGTTATTATCCAGGGAAATGATGGTGTTGATATTTGGTATTCTAATTTATCTGATATAAATGTTAAAGTATATGATTATGTTGAGGAAAACACTATACTAGGTACATCTTTAAATAATTATATTTATTTAACTTTTAATAAAGGTGATAAATATTTAACTTATGAAGAATATATTAACCAAATTTAATATAAATATTGCTACATATATAATTATTATAACTTTTTTATTTACTGGTTTAATTAAAAATATTATTCTTATTTATTTAATTGTAATTATTCATGAATTTGGTCATATCTTAGTTATTAAATTACTTAAATATAAAATAATTAGAATAGATATAATCCCATGTGGAGGAATAACTTTAATAGATAAAAAAGTTAATACTAAAATAAGTCATGAACTGTTTATAGCAAGCGCTGGGGTAATTATGCAATTTTTTTTAGATTTATTTTTTTCTAATCTCTTTAAATTTAATTTAATTACTTATAATACTTACTATTTATTTAAAAGCTATAATAAAACAATCATGCTTTTTAATTTAATACCCATTATTCCTTTAGATGGCTACCATATATTAAATAGTTTAATAGAAATCTTTTTACCCTTTAAATATGCTTTTAAATGTAGTTTTATAATAAGCTTAATATCTTTAACTTTTTTTATATTTCAAAATGGAATATTTAGCTTAAATAATTATTTAATATTCAGTTTCTTAATATTTAAAATATATCAAGAATATAAAAATTTTAAATTTAGACATTTAAAGTTTTTATTAGAAAGATTTCTTAATAATTTACCCTATAATAAAATTAAATATAATAAAAATATTAATTTAGATTTACTTAAAAAAGATACTTTTCATTATTTTGTTACTAATAAAAAAGTATATTCGGAAAAGTATATATTAGAAAAAAAATTTACAAAAAGATAAGGAAATACCTAAAAATATTTGACATTATTAAGATTTTTTGCTAGAATTATAGAAGCGAAATGCTTTTTAGTATTCGTAAAAAACCACTCAGAAATGGTCCTAAAAAAATAATTTATTATTACCATTATGGTGCGTCTTAAAAGAAAAGGAGGAATGAATATGAAAGCAGTATTTGAAACTGGGGGTAAACAATATTATGTTAATGAAAATGATGTAATATATGTTGAAAAATTACCTAATGAAGTAGGAAGTGAAGTCACTTTTACTAATGTTTTAGTTTTAGGAGATAAGATAGGAACACCTTATGTTCCAGGTGCTAAAGTTATTTGTCAAGTTGAAAAACAAGGCAAACAAAAGAAAATAAAAGTATTTAAATATCGTCCTAAAAAGAAATACCGTAAGACACAAGGACATAGACAACCATATACTAAATTAGTTGTTAAAAAAATAGGCTAATATGATTAAAGTAATAAAAAGCAAAAATACAATAGAAATATTAGGCCATGCTTTATATGATGATTATGGAAAAGATATAGTCTGTGCCAGTACTTCTTGTATTTTTATTACAAGTATTAATGCTTGTATCAGAATAGATAAAGATTTTTTAACTTATGAAGAAAATAAAGATGGTATGAAAATAACTATTAAAGGTCATAATAAAGACTGCTTAATAATTATTGATAATATGCTAGATTTACTTGAAGAATTAGCAAACGAATATAAAGATTATATAAAAGTAAGGAGGAATTAAATCATGGAATTAATAAAATTAAATATCCAGTTATTTGCCCACGTTAAAGCACAAGGTTCTACTCAAAATGGTAGAGATTCACGAGGACGTAGGCTAGGAGCAAAAGCAAGTGATGGACAAACTGTTAGTGCAGGTTCTATTCTATATCGTCAAAGAGGAACAAAAATTTATCCTGGTAATAATGTAGGAATGGGTAAAGACCATACTTTATTTGCTAAGATAAATGGTATTGTTAAATTTGAAAGATTAGGCAGAGATAAAAAGAAAGTAAGCGTTTACGAAAGTTAGTAAATGCTTTTTTAATATCTAAATATCATCCAATAAATTATAAAAAAGTCATCCAATAAAAATAGAAAAAATAACCCAATAAAATTAAGAAATATCATCCAATGAAAATAGAAAAAATGCACCAATTTAATAGACAAAATAAACAAAATATAATATAATGATAAATATGTGAGGAGTTTTGAAAAAATGGAACAATATAAACCACGATTAATAGATAAACAAATAGAAAATAGCTTAAAAGCATATGGTGCAGTAAACATAGTTGGAGCTAAATGGATAGGCAAAACTTGGGCAGCACGAAAACACTCCCAAAGTGAGTTTTTACTTATGGACCCAAGTGGGAATTATCAAAATAGAAGACTTGCCGAGACAGATATATCATTAATTTTTGATGGCAAAACACCAAGACTTATTGACGAATGGCAAGAAGTTCCAGAAATATGGGATGCAACTAGATATAAATGTGATGAAGATGGAGTTAAAGGTAAGTATATTTTAACAGGTTCAACAGTACTTCCTAAAATTAAACAAGATAGAATTAAACACTCTGGGGCAGGTAGAATAAAAAAATTAAAAATGTACCCTATGAGTTTATATGAATCCGGAGATTCTACTGGTGATGTTTCTTTAAAAGATATATATAATAATAAAGTAAAAAGCAAAAAGACTGCTGATATTAATTTAAAAGATATCATAAAATTAGTATTAAGGGGAGGATTTCCAGGAAATATAAATGTACCCTTTGACGAAGCTATTAAATTACCTAAAGAATATATTAAAGAAATTATTGATACAGATATAAATAGAATTAGTGATACTAATAGAGATTTACATAAAATGATGCTTTTACTTAGAAGTCTTTCTCGTAATGAAGCAACAACTTCCTCTTTAGCTAAGTTAAAAGAAGATATTAAGGGAGTAAATAATGAAGATATAGATATAAAAACTATTAGTGAATATTTAAATGATTTAAGTAAATTATATTTAATAGAAAATCAATTACCATTTAATTCTAATATTAGAAGTAGTATGCGAGTAAAACAATTAGAAAAAAGGCACTTTGTTGACCCATCTATTGCAACTTCACTACTTAATATGACAGTTGATATGTGTGTTAATGATTTGCTTACTTTTGGCTTTTTCTTTGAAGCAATGGTTGAAAGAGATTTAAGAATATATGCTGAAGCAAATAACTGGAATTTATTTCATTATCAAGATTATGATGGAAATGAATTTGATGCTGTAGTAGAATTTGATGATGGTTCTTATGCTGCTTTTGAAATAAAGTTAGGTGCTAAACAAATAGAAGAAGCTGCAAATAACTTAATTAAAATTAGCAATAGTATTAAAGAAAAAGGTGGTATTCCCCCTAAAGCATTAGTTGTTATATGTGGACTTACAAATGCTATTTATACAAGAAGTGATAATGTTATTGTAATACCAATAACAGCCCTAAAAGATTAAATAAGACAAAAAAATATAAGTAGTAAGTACTTATTTTTTTAAAACACAAAATTGTTTAAAACTCTTGCTTTATAAATATCATAGCTATATAATTGTAAATAGAGGTTAATCTAATATATTGCGACATGTCTCCGTATAACTTTAACAGCAGTAATGCGAACGTGTTCAATGTGAATACGAGTGGCAACCTCAACAACAACAATGTGAACAACACTACGCCTGGTGTGCGCCCAATATCCTTTTAAAACTCATATACTTGATTAAGGTTTAGTATAGAAGAATTAGGATACAAGATTAATCTTTAGTATATATTACTAAAATAAATGATGTTGATGTTATTTATCAAGTATATAATAACTATTACAACATCTTTTTTTAGCGTTCTTTAAAAAATTCACTTATATCAATATTTAAAACTCTTGCTATTCTATATAGTATAGCAATACTAAATGTTTGATATACTTTTTCAGATTCAATATTAGAAATTAAACTTAAACTTACATCACAAAGCTCTGCAAGCCTTTCTTGTGTTATTCTTCCGTATTTATCAGCATATTTACTATTATTATTTAGTCTATAATACTTTATATTTCTACTTATAATTACATAAATATAATCGGCATAGTAATTGATATCTTTTTTCTCTTCCTCTGTCATGAATTTGCTCCGTACTTTTTAACGTTCTTTAAAAAATTCACTTATATCAATGTTTAAGACCCTAGCAATTCTATACAGTATAGCTAGGCTAAATGTTTGATATACTTTTTTAGACTCTATACTTGATATTAAGCCTAAACTTACATCACAAAGTTCTGCAAGTCTTGCTTGCGTAATTTTTCCATATTCGTCTGCGTATTTACTGTTATTGTTTAGTCTATAATATTTAATGTTTTTACTTACTATTTCATAAATATGTCTATCATAATCTATATTTTCTTCCATAGTTATACCTACTTTCTAATTATATTTTCTCATTAATTAAGCCTAACTTAAATAAATTTATTATGAATAAATTATAAACTATATGTTGATAATTTATTGACAAAAAATTTAACTTATATTATAATTTAATCATAATTAGAAATTTCTAATATAATTGATAATTAATTAAGAAAGAAAGGTTGATATGAAATTAGAAAAGTTAAGTAAGGGAAATTTTATTAAAACAAGTATTATAGTTTTAGTAGTTATAAGTATATTTGGAGTTATATTTATAAATAAGAGTAAAGCTAAGTATAGAGTAACTCAAAGTATTCAAGTAGTAAGTGGTGAAGTTAATTATAAAGTAGCAGATTTAAATGTATTGGCACTTTATAAACAAAAGACAGAAGGTAATACAGACGATAATAATTACGAGAGTATTACAGATGTTCCTAGTGGAAACTACGTAGTTAATACAAGCAAAAGTTATTGTACCATTATTGGAAATGATACACAACTTAAAAATATACCTATGAAATATGAAGATAATAAAGTTTATATAGGTATAAGCAAGAAAGGCACTAAATGTTATGTATATTTAGATATAGACCCTAAAAAATCCGCAACAGAATTATTGACTGAGTTAAAAGTAAACAGTATAAGTGATGGATGCCCTGCTTATGAAGATGCGCCATCTATAACTAGTGCTGAAACTTCAAAAAGCTTATTATGTAAAGGAAAAGACGATTTGGGAGATACTTATTATTACCGAGGCGCAGTAAAAAATAACTGGGTAAAAATAGGAAATACATACTGGCGAATAATAAGATTTAATGGTAATGGAAGTATAAGATTAATTTATTCTGGAAGTGGTAGTCCTGTTGAGACTGGAGAAGGCACCCAAATAAGTACATCAGCATATAATAATTCAAAAAATGATTTAAAATACGTTAAATTTATGTATGATAATTCAGATAGTACTATAAAAGGTGTATTAGATAATTGGTATAACAATAATTTAAAAACTTATGCAAATAAGTTTGATGGAATAGCTGGTTTTTGTAATGATGCAGATATGTATAATTCAACAGAATTTAACCCATACAATAGAATTGACAGAAATAAAAAACCAACATTAAAATGTGAAACACCTAAGACAAACTTATTTACAACAAGTGAAGGAATAAACGGAAACCAAAAATTAATTAACCCAATAGGACTAATAACGGCGGATGAAGCTAATTTTGGAGGTGCCGGTGCTAGTTACTCTACGGGTTATTATTTGTATACTAATCAAGATTATTGGACAATGACTCCAGGTCGAATGAATTCAGGCGTTGGAGTATGGGCTGTGTATTCACATGGCTATCTTTCCTATGCGATGTCTAATCTTGACCGTGTAGATAGTAAAAAAGGTGTGAGACCTGTGATTAATCTAAAGTCAAGTACTACATTTGAATTAGGAGGAGATGGGAATATGGCACATCCTTACGAAGTCGTAATTTAACTTGCTTAAGTAGCTCTAATTCATACTTAAGCATGATATGATAGGAATACTCTCCTATCATTTTTAGTATTGATAATCATTTTTAGTAAATACTATAAATGGTGGTTTTATGCTTAAAGATTTAAAAATATTAAATGGGGAAATGCCTTTAGAATTTAATTCTATGAATACTAGTTATACTATTAATGTACTAAATAAAGAAACAGAATTAAAATATAGTTATAATATAGATAAAAATGATAATATAAGTATCTTTGGTAATAATTTAAAAGATGGACTAAATGAAGTCGTTATTACCGTTTATAATGATAAAGAACAAATGAGTTATTATTTAGATGTTTATAAAGAACCTACTGTTACTACTAGTGTACTTAAAAACAATTATGACGATTTAAAAGTTAAAACTGAGCCTGAAATATACGTCGCACCTACAATTGGAGTTATTTGTTTTATTTTTATCTTGCTTTTTTTCACTCTTTTATTTCGCAAAAATTAATAATTTTTACCATTGGTTTACACTTTTTTACACTATTTTTTAAAAAAAGTGAAGTTTTTTAAATTTTGCAGATTTTATATAATTGGTGCTTCAAACGTGAAGATTGGTTAACCAATCTTTAAGATTGATTAACCAAACGTTAAAATTGGTGCATCAATCTTCAAAATTTGCAATTTGCTTTATTTTAAATATTTTGCTACAATGCTTTCTGAAAGGAGGTATATTATGCAAGATATTTTAATTTGGCTTAAGAAATATGCGAAAGATATTACTTTATTTGTTTTAGTAAGTGCTTGTATTGGTTTAATCTGTTTTAATTTTTATTATGATAGACAAGAAGAACAAGAAGAAAGTCCAATTCTCGCGGTTAATAATGATGTTATAAAAGACGAAGTAGAAACAGAAGAAGTTGTAACTAAATTAAATATTGATGTTAAAGGAGCAGTTAAAAATCCTGGCGTTTATACAGTAGATGTAGGTTCTATCATTAATGATGTTATAAATCTTGCTGGGGGATTTAATTCTAATGCTTATAAAAATGGAATTAATTTAAGCAAAAAAGTTGCCGATGAGATGGTAATCTATGTTTATACTAAAACTGAGATTAAAGATAAAGAAGAAACAGTTAAAGATAATATAAATGATACTTGTAATGCTCCAACATATGATATTTGTGATTGTGTTGAAGATAATAAAAGTATTATTGAAAGTAAGCCAGAAGATAGTAGTTCTAAAGAAAATTTAGAGGAAACAAATAACCCTACAACACCAACAGAAGATAATTCTAATAATACATCTTTAGTAAATATTAATACTGCAACAGTTGCAGAATTAACAACTATTAAAGGTATTGGTGAGTCTAAAGCTCAAGCTATAATTAGTTATAGAACTGATAAAGGACCATTTAAAAGTATTAATGATTTATTAAATGTCAGTGGAATAGGAGATGCTTTGTTTGATAAAATTAAAGAATTTATTACAGTCTAAAAAGTTTATAATTATAAGTTTAATCTTTATTATTTTCTATGTTTTTCTATTTACAAATATTATTAAATATCACTCAAAATATAAAGGAAATGAAACAAATATTACAGGGAAAGTATTAGATTATAAAATAGATGGTGATAAATTAAATATTGAAGTAAAAGCGAAAGAAAAAGTTCAAGTTGTTTATTATTTTGAAACAGAAGAAGAAAAAGAAACAATAAGTAATAAACTAAAAATAGGGTCTATTATTTTCTTAGAAGGTTCTTTTTCCTCTTTAAGTAATAATACTATACCAAATACATTTAATTATAAGAAATACTTATATAATAGAAAAATATTTTATTTATTTAATGCTACATATTTAAAGATTAAAAATAATAATATAAATTTTAGTTCAAAAATTAAAAATGCCTTTTTAGAAAAAGCAAATAGTTATAGTTTAACATCACCGTATATTCAAGCTTTTATTTTAGGAGATAAAAATTATATTGATAGTGATATTTATAAGTCTTTTCAAACTAATGGAGTTACACATTTATTTGCCGTTTCTGGAATGCATATTAGTTTTCTTGTTTTAGCTATTAACACTTTACTTAAAAAAATAAAAATAAAAGAAAGTAAGATAAATATTATCATAATATTATTTCTTTTATTTTATATGTTTTTGATTGGTTTTACAGCGTCCGTTGTAAGAGCAAGTTTATTATATATATTTCTTTTATTTAATAAAAAGCTTAATTTAAGATTACCTACTATAAATGTCTTATATATACTTTTTATAATACTCCTTTTAATAAATCCTTTTTATATTTATGATTTAGGCTTCATTTATTCTTTTTTAACTTCATTTGGCTTAATATTATTTAGCAAAAAACTTACTGGTAATTATTTTTTATCTTTATTAAAGGTTAGTTTTATCGCTTTTATTTTTAGTTTGCCTGTTACACTTTATAATTTTTATGAATTTAATTTACTTACTATTTTAAATAATATTATTATAGTACCTCTCGTGAGTATTCTACTATTTCCTCTAACTTTATTTACTTTTCTTTTACCGTTTTTAGAAGTATTATTAAATATAGGTTTTAAATTTTTAGAAGTTATAAGTGTATTTATGAGTAAATTAAGTATAAATGTAGTTGTTCCTAAAATAAATATAGTATTTATAGTTATATATTATTTAATAATTTTACTTATATATAAAAGAGGATTTAAATATAGTCTATGTTTGTTTCTTTTAATATTAAGCTTTAAGTTAATACCATATTTAGATAATTATAATCATGTTTATTATTTAGATGTGGGGCAGGGAGATAGTGCAGTTTTGGTAACTAAAAATAAAAGAAAAGTTATAATGATAGATACAGGTGGTAAAATAGAGTATGATAAAGAAGCTTGGCAAAAAAGAAATAGTAATTTTAAAATAAGTTCTAATACTTTAAGTTTTTTAAAAAGTCTTGGAATATCTAAAATAGATGTTTTATTAACTTCCCATGGAGATATGGACCATATAGGGGAGGCAATAAATATTGTAGAAAATTTTAAAGTTAAAGAGGTTATTTTAAATGTGGGAGATATAAATGAATTAGAAGCTTCTTTAATTAATGTGTTAAATGAAAAACATATTAAATACTATCAAAATATGAAAGAATTAGATTTAAATGAATACAAAATGTTCTTTTTACAAAGTAAAGTTTTTAGTGATGAGAATAACAATTCTAATGTAAATTATATAACCCTTGATAATTATAAGTTTTTATTCATGGGTGATGCAGGCACTAACAAAGAAGAAGAAATAATCGCTAAATATAAATTAAAAGATATAGACTTTTTAAAAGTAGGACATCATGGCTCTGATACTTCTTCTAGCAAGTATTTTATAAATAGCATTAATAATAAATATTCAATTATATCTGTTGGTAAGAATAATCGTTATGGACACCCTAAAGAAGAAGTTTTAAATACTTTAAAAAATACTAAAATATATAGAACAGATATAAATGGAACTATTGAAGTTAAAGTAAATGAAAAAGGGTATAAAATTAAAACTTATGCCCCTTTAAATTAGATACTTATAGTGTTATAATGAATAAGTGATAGTTATGAATGTATATGTAATTAATAGTGATAGTTATTTATTAATAAATGAGAAAATTAATGAAATTATAAAAAATAGTCAAAATATAACAACATTTGATTTAAATATTAATAGTTTAGAAGAAGTTATAATTGAAGCAAATTATTTTTCTATGTTTGATGAAATAAAATATATTATTGTTAAAAATGTTAATTTTTTTGGAACAGATAAAATAAAAGATAAAGATAACGATTTATTAATTAAATATTTGGAAAATCCTAGTAATAAAACTGTTATTATTTTTGTTTCTGCTAGTAAACTTGATATGCGAAAAAAAATAACTAAAATGGTTAAAGATAAATATTCTTTAATAGTTATTCCTAATTTAAAGCCCTATGAAATAGAAAATAGATTAAAAAATTATTTTTTAAAAGAAAATTATAAAGCGACAGATGATACTTTAAAATATATTGTTAGTAATAGTTTAAATAATTACGATATTGTTATGGGAGAAGCTTTAAAAATAGTTTTATATTATAATGAACCAACACTTATAAAATATAATGATGTGGTAAATATTGTTGCTAAATCTTTAAATACTAATAACTTTTTATTTGTAGATGCTGTTGTTAATAATGACTTAGAAAAAAGTTTAAGTTTATATCAAGATTTAAAAGTAATGAAAGTAGAGCCAACAGTTTTAATATCTCTTTTAGCTCGTGATTTTAGAATTATGTTTAATATTAAAAATATGCAAAAAGAGGGAATTCAAGAGTATGAAATCATGAATAATTTGGGCTTAGCAGATTGGCAATTTAATAAATATTTAAATAAAGTATTTCCTTACAAAATAAAAGAATTAGAAAGTATATTAACTAAACTTGCTAATTTAGATTTAGATATCAAAAGAGGGAAAATAGATAGATTTATTGGTTTAGAATTATTTATATTAGATATGTGTAGCTAATTATAAATTATCTTTGATTTTTACAGTATTTTTAAAATTAAGTTTAGCTATATTTTTTAATTCTTGAAAGCCATATTCTTTAGCTATTTTTACTCCTACTTCATCAACAATAGGACCCGCGCCTTTAGGAATAACAATATTATATTTATCACTTAATTTCTTCATTTCTTTTAAAAATATATAGCGAGATATAATAGATGCGGCAGCGACACTTAAAACTTTATCTTCGGCTTTAGTCATAAAAGTTATATTGGTAGCTTTTTCTTTAGCTTCTTTTATATGTTCATAATATTTTTTAGGATAGACAAATTGGTCTACAACAATTTTTTTATAAGGATAATTCTTATTTTTCATAGTTACTAATACTTTATTATGGAGAATAGCTTTAATTTTATTCATATTAATATCTTCACTCCATTTTTCATTATAATTAGCATTAGTTAAAATATAAGAAGTATAAGGAATTTTCTTAATTATCTCTGGAGCAATTTTTTTAATTTTTTCATCAGTTATTTTTTTAGAATCTCTTACTCCAAGATTAGTTAAAAATTCGATATTTTCTTTATCAACATAAGTTGCTGTTACTATAATAGGACCAAAAAAGTCACCTGTTCCAACTTCATCAGAACCAATAGTGCTTTCATTTATAAAAATTTTCGAAGAAGTTTTCTTTTCTTTACCATTTATATCAATTATGCGACCATTTTTAATTCTTTCTTCTTCAATCCAATAACTTGCCTCGATATCTGCCCCAATACCTTGAAACATAACTTTACCAGATTCATAAAGGGTAGTAACACAGTCAAAATCTTTAACTTGAAATATGGTATAAGGTGGAGCTTTCTTTACCACTTTATCTTGATAAAACTTAATCATCTCGTCCCTAATATTATCACTTACTTTAAAAACTACAGTCATATTGACACCTCTTTTATATATAATAACATATATTACTTTATTTTTCAAAAGCTTTAGTATATAATTATAGTAGGAGTGTGATTTAATTGACAATATTAGACGCGATTATAATATTATTTTTATTAAGTGGGGCTGTTTTAGGTTTTAAAAAAGGTGCAATTAAAAGTTTAGTAACTTTACTTGGAACAATAATTGTAGTAGTTGTTGCATATTATTTAAAGAATCCAGTTGCAAATATTATATTTGACTATGTACCATTTTTAAATTTTGCAGGTAGTTGGGAAGGTCTTTCGACATTAAATATTTTATTATATGAAGCTATTGCATATGTTATAGTATTTGTTGTTTTATGGACAGTCTTATCATTAATAATTAAATTATCAGGTATTATTGAAAAGATATTAAATGCCACGATTATTTTAGGAATACCATCAAAGATAATTGGAGCAGTTTTAGGCTTTGTTGAGGCTTTAGTATTTGGCTTTTTAATTCTATTTGTTTTATTACAATTTAATGTAACAAGTGAATATGTTCATGAAAGTACTCTTGCTACTAGTATCATTGATAAAACACCAATTATAGGAACTATGGCTAATAATACATATCAAGCAATTAAAAATATATATGGCTTAAAAGAGAAATATCAAAATTACCCTAATAAAGATGCTTATAATTGTGAAATTTTAAGTATTATGTTAGACTATGAAGTAGTAACACCTGAAGTTGCTGAAAAATTAATTGCTCAAAATAAACTCAATTTTACTGGAGCAAAAAGTATTGTTAATTCATTTAAGGAGGAGATTAAAAATGATTAAACATTTAGATAATGAAAATATGGAAGATATTATAAATAATGGTTTATGGATTGTTGATTTTTATGCTGATTGGTGTGGTCCATGTAAAATGCTTGGTCCAATTTTAGAAGGCTTAGAACAAAATATTTTAAAAATAAATGTTGATGAGCATGAAGATTTAGCTCAAAAATTTGGAATTATGAGTATTCCAACATTAATATTTTTCCAAAATGGTGAAATGAAAAATAAAGTAATTGGCTTTAGAAATAAAGAAGAAATTTTAAAAATAATAGAAGAAATAAAATAGGTTCTTCCGATAGTTTGTTTAAAATCAATAAAAGATGAGTTAAATTAACTTGTCTTTTTTTGAACTTTTATGAT
>CANQTE010000020.1 GCA_947626695.1 uncultured Bacilli bacterium
ACAAAAAAACTCTCATTTTTCCCTTTAATTGCAGGGGTTTGTGAGAGTTTTTAAATTCAACAAGTGACAAACTCAAGGTTTTAACTTCGCGTATTCATGAGCTTTTTTAACAAGTTCTATCTCTTCTTTAGTAAAACATTTTTCAATTTCTAATAATAACAACTCAAACATACTTTCCTCCTAAGTATAGCAATAATAACAAAAAATTATCTAAAATGCAAGTATCATTTAAGTTTAATTATAAAAGATTTATTTCTTATTGTAAGTACACCTTCAATACTATCGGCATTACTTATATTATTATTTATTTTAAATATTAACTTATCAGCATAATTTGTAGGATTTAAAACATCTACTTTATTAGAATATTTTACTCCATTAAGAGTATAATTAATAGTTAAAAAATCATTAAAGAAGTTTTTATAATTTTTATTTGAATAGCTAAAATAAATAGATTCTGTATCTAATATTAAATTGTAATCTATCGCCATGATTGTAAGTTTTCCTACTTCATTAGTTCCAAGTGATATATCATTTAAAGAATCATAACAATTTGTACTATTAGAACAATACGTATAAGTATAGGTAAATCTTCCTGTTAATTCATAATCTATTAAAGATAGTTTTGATTTTTTAAGTTCTGTACTACTTAAATCAATAAGAGTACCTTTATTAACATTTTTAGTTTTTATATCACTACTAATAATTGTCGGGTTAATTCTAAATCTTTTTGCAAGTGTTCCAGCTTCTCCATTTGTCCCGGAATAAGCTTCAATTTGATACTTTCCTCCATGAACTAAATCTTTATCCATTTCATAAACTAATAAATATGTACTATCGGTATTACCTTTAATTAATCCTCCATTATAAGGGTTACCTAAATCAGAAAAATAATTACTAGCAATTATATTCGGGGAAATTCTTTCTCTATTAACTACTAACTGCATATTCGCATAATTAAATATTTTATCTTCGCGGTATCTATTACTTAATTCAAGTTTAACTATAACATAAGTTTTATCTTTATTGATAACATTTCCATTTAAATCTAAATTAGAAATATAAGAATCGTCTATCTTAACATTAATAAAACCAAACGCGGTATTTTCTCCCTTTTTATATACTTTTTGGACAACTCTACCATTCATAAATATTCCATTTGCTAAAATACCAATTATAATAACAAAAATAATCGTAAATATAAATTTATTCTCTTTATAATAATACTTTAACTCTCTAAAAAATCTTCTTATATTTCTTTTAGTTTTATATGTATCTCTTCCAACTAAAAATTCAAACTCTTCACTATCTTCTGCACTAATTTGTAAATCTTCTAGGTCATCTTTAAAATTAAACTGTTTAATATTAAAGCCAACACCTCTAATTACCATATAAGCCATGAATATAAATTGACTTAAATAGACTAGTAAACTAAAATCTCTAAGTATTCTTGCAACTGTATCATCTAAAGTATCATTTTCTATCATGCCAAATATAACAAATGAACCAGTAATTAAACCAAATAGAATTAAATAATAGAGAGTTGCCATATTATACAGTTTTGTTGGCTTATTTTTATTTTGCAAGACTAACGACAAAAATATCAGAACAACTAAAATAAATATAACCGCGATATACATATAAGCATTAACAAATGTACTCGCAAGTTCTGATAATACAAGATTAGAGCCAACCATATAACCATTACTAACATAATCTCTAAAAAAGGAAACTATATTACCTGTTTTATATAATAAATAAAGCATTGGTAATAATAAAACTAAATGGATTGCTCTAAAATGTCTTATAATAAAAGCAAAAGGTTTTTTTAATACCATATCTAACACCTACCAATCTAATTTTAACAAACTAATTTCACTTTGTAAATATTTTAGGAAAAATAACGAAAAGTGTTGACAAAAAATATATTATCATTTAATATAACAATTACCAATTCACTTAACAAGGCGAATTGGTGCTAGTATCACACTAGTCAACCCCTTTTTATTCTTTTTGAAGTTGCTCCTTAAGTGAGCAACTTCTTTTTTACTGAAAAACTTATTCTACAAATATTACTAAAAATAGTTATATTTTTAAAATATGCAACATAGTTTTAATTAGAAAGTTTGAAAGATGGTGGATAAATGGAGAAAAAAGAATTACTTGAATCAATTGCCAAAAGAGGAAATGGTAGTATCTATCTTGGGGTTGTGGGAGCTGTTCGGACTGGTAAATCAACTTTTATTAAAAGATTTATTGAAAATTTAGTTGTTCCAAATATTAAAGACGAATATGAAAAAAAGCATTGTTTAGATGAAATACCTCAAAGTGCGCAAGGAAAAACAATTATGACAACTGAGCCTAAATTTGTTCCTTCAAATGGAGCAGTTGTTCAAGTAGACGAATTTAAAACTAATATTAAACTTGTTGACTGTGTTGGTTTTGTTATTCCTGGGGCTGATGGTTATGAAGATGCTGATGGTAATCCACGGATGGTTAAAACACCTTGGTTTCCAGATTCAATACCTTTTGTTGAAGCCGCGGAGATTGGAACAGAAAAAGTTATTAGAGACCATGCGACAATTGGAATTGTGATAACTAGTGATGGAACTTTTGGGGAAATACCGAGAAATAATTATATAGATGCCGAGAATAAAGTTATTAATGAATTAAAAGAAATAGGTAAACCTTTTATAGTAATATTAAATAGTATTCACCCAACTAATACGGAGACTATTCGTCTTGCAAGAGAAATGGAAGATAATTATTCTATTCCAGTAATTCCTATTAGTGCTGAAAAAATGAATGAAATAGAAATCATGGAAATACTTAAAAAAGCATTATATGAATTTCCTGTCATGGATATTAAAATAAATGTACCTGGTTGGATTGATGCTTTGCCTAAAACTCATGAAATAAAGACGCATTTCTTAGATAAAATTAAAGAAAGTATTATAAGTGTTGAAAAAATTAAAGATATAGATTTTATATTAGAGCATTTCGAAGATAGTCCCTATATAAGTAAATCTTATATTAGTGAGTTAGATGCTTCAACTGGTATTGTTACAATTAATTTAGAAGCTAAAGAAGAATTATATAATGAAGTTTTAAAAAGTATTATGGGAGATTCGGCAACATCTAAAGCGGGATTAATTAAAATATTTACAAGTTATAAAGAAACTAAAGAGGAAATGAGTGCTATTAAAAGTGCTCTTAAAGTAGCAAGACAATCAGGATATGGTATAGTATATCCAACAATTAAAGATATGAAATTAGAAACACCAGAGATAGTTAAACAAGGTTCTAGATATGGAGTTAAACTTAAAGCAACAGCTTCATCTATTCATTTAATGAAAGTGCAAGTACAATCTACTTTTGAACCAATAATTGGAAGTGAAGCTCAAAGTAAAGAACTTATTAATTATTTAATGAAAGATTATGAAAATGACCCTGCCTCTATTTGGCAATCAGAAATATTTGGAAGAAGCTTAGAAGATATAGTTCAAGAAGGAATTCAAGCTAAGCTTTCGATGATGCCTGATGCAACAAGATATAAATTAAGTCAAACTGTTACTAAAATAGTTAATAAAGGGGCTAATAATTTAATTGCTATAGTTTTATAAAATATTAAACTTTAGGGAGTGATAAAACTTAAGTTTTACCGCTTCTTTTTTTAATATAATTATGAAAAAATGATAACCGATTTTAAGTTATCATTCTTTAGTTTTAATTTAAAGAAGTATTTTCTTTATTTTTAATTTCTTCTAATATTTTAGTAGTAAATTCATTCTTTGTTAAAGTATGAGTTTCTTCACTTCCACATTTTCGATAACTAATCATATTAGATTCTATTTCTTTATCACCAATAATAATAGTGTAAGGTATTTTTTTCATAACTGCTTCCCGCATTTTAAAGCCAAGTTTTTCTTCACGAGCATCTAAATTAACACGAATATTTAAATCTTTTAATTCAGCATAAATATTTTTAGCATATTCAATGTGATATTTATTATTAACTGGAATAATATTAATTTGAACTGGACTTAACCAAAGAGGAAGTAATCCTTTTGTTTCTTCTAAATAATATGCGATAAAGCGGTCTAAAGAGCCAAATATAGCACGATGTAAAACAACAGGAGTTTTTTTAGTACCATCTTTATCAATATAATTTAAATTAAATTTCATTGGTAAGCAAAAATCTAATTGGCAAGTTGATAAAGTATATTCATTACCTACCGCAGGTCTTACTTGAACATCTAATTTAGGACCATAAAAAGCTGCTTCCCCTATTTTTTCAACATATTTGATACCTATATCATTTAAAACTTTACGTAAAGTATTTTCAGCATTATTCCACATTTCATCATCAGGATAATATTTAACTTTATCTAGAGGGTCTCTTAATGATAATTCAAAACGATAATCTTTAATATTTAATTCTTGATAAACTTCTAATATTAAATTTACAACAGATTCAAATTCACTTTTTATTTGTTCATGAGTTACAAATAAATGAGCATCGTTTTGACAAAATGTTCTTACTCTTTCAATTCCTTTTAAAGCCCCGCTAGCTTCAAAACGACAATCTCTTGCTATTTCTCCAATTCGGATTGGTAAGTCACGATAAGAATGAATTTCATTACCATAAATCATCATATGATGAGGGCAATTCATTGGACGTAAGACAAACTCTTCGCCTTCAACTTCCATTTTAGGAAACATATTTTCTTGATAATGTTCCCAATGGCCAGAAGTTTTATATAATTCCACATTACCTAAAGGAGGAGTTAAAACATGAGTATATCCGAGTTTTTTTTCTTTACCTTTAATATAATTTTCTAATTCTTCCCAAATAATATAACCATTAGGTAAATACATAGGTAGTCCTTTTCCAACTAAATCAGAAGTCATAAAAATACCTAAATCTTTACCAAGTTTACGATGGTCACGAAGTTTAGCTTCTTCTAAATAATGTAAATGACTTTCTAAATCTTCAGCATTTTCAAAACAAATACCATATATTCTTTGTAATACTTTATTATTAGAATCCCCTTTCCAATATGCTCCACTTACTTTTAAAAGTTTAAAATTCTTTAATTCTTTTACACTTTCAACATGAGGGCCACGACAAAGGTCAGTAAAATCGCCTTGAGTATAGCAACTTATAACAGTATCATTTTCATCCATTTTAGATATTAAATCTAATTTATAAGGGTCATTTTTAAATAAGTCTAAAGCTTCATTTTTAGATATTTCATGTCTTACTATTCTTTTACCATCTTTAGCTATTTTTTTCATTTCTTTTTCTATTGCGGGTAAATCACTTTCCGTTAGAGTAATATCTCCTAAATCAATATCATAATAAAATCCTTCGTCTATTACAGGTCCTACCCAAAATAAAGCATTAGGATATAAATGTTTTACTGCTTGAGCAAGTAAATGGGCACAACTATGATTTAAAGTACTTAGTCTTTCATTTTCTTTAATATTTATCATTTTCATAACCTCTTTCTAATATTAAATAAAAAACCACAGAAAGCTTTAAGGAGCAATTCTGCGGTACCATCCTTTATATTACTTAATTTGTCTATAACGGGACTTAACCGGAGACGATTAATCTCACTTTAAAAGGAGTAATTTATAAAGCTATTTATTAACTTCCCACCAGTAGTTAACTCTCTTTAAAATAGTTATTTATAAATCATGTCTTTTAATACGCTTTAATAGAATTATAGCTTAATCTCTTTTAATGGTCAATATTATATAATAACATTTTCACCATTTTCGCAATGTTTATAAAATTCTTTTAAACCAATATGATATTTAGGTTTCTTATATTTATAAACACACAAATAATCATAATCCATAAATTTAATATTATGAAATTTAATAAATTCACCACGTACAGTAGTTAATAAATCATAAAGAGACATAAATTCATGAATTCCACGATTTTTCTCCCATGATACTTCTAACCAGAAGAATTTTTCACTTTCTTCATACACAATAAAAGTATGTGTATATATACGTTTAGATTCATAATAAATCATAAAGTAAGTATTAAACTTTAAATTAAGATTTTTAAAATATGCTCTTTCAACTTCTACTAAGTCAAAGCAAGTTCCAACACCATTTTCTATTGTTTCTTCAGGACTTGCCAAAACATATTTCTTTTTAAAGCCTTTGTCGATATTTTTGTAGACATTTTTTTCAATGTCCATCCAACCATATTCAACATTTTTTAATTTTTCTAAAATATCATTAACATTTTTAACTTGTTCCATGTACTCCACCTAGGAACTATTATAACAGAAAATACTATGTTTTTGCAATCATAAATTTTCTAAATTTGAGAATAAATGTTAATTTCTTTGCATTTTTTGTTAATTTTTAAAACATATTGTTGACATTTTGGGGAATATCATCACTTATTACTTTAGCAATTATTTTATTTTTTAGCTCTTTATTTACTTTTTTACCAGTCATTTTACTTAATGTATCTATTACTTCACTTAAAGCATCAGGGTCTTTCATATTACCACTATTTAACTTCTCGGCAAGATTTATAATGGTATTTTTATTTACTTTGGTTTTTTTCTCGACTTTTTTAAAAAATGAATCATCAAACATAAAAAATACCTCCTAAAATATTATATGTTAGAAAGTATTTTTAGTTTATTTATAATAATCATAAAATATGTCATCTGGTTTTTTTTCAAATACTTTAGCTATTTTTAGAGCTAAATCATAGTATAGTCTTCGGTTTCCATGTTCTATTTGCCAATAGTATGCTTTACATATTCCTAGACGTTTTGCTACTTCTTCATAAGACATATTATTCTCTTTACGTAAACTTTGCAATTTAAAATTTACATTTGTACTACTTTTTACCATAACTCCTCCATGAGATATATAATATACCAAAAATTTTAGAAAGTCAATTTTTGTGCAGTTATAACTGGGTAGACTTTGCATTTATTTATCAATAATATTAAGTATAGAGGAGAAATTTAGATGAAACTGAAGTACATAATTGGAATGAATTTAAAATATTATAGATACAAGATGGGACTAAGCCAAGAAAAATTCTATAGTCAATTTGGGTTAAACCCTAAACATCTTGCAGGTGTAGAAAGAGGTGAAGAAAATATTACTATTGAAAGAATAGAAGAACTAGCAAGACTTATTGGGGTTAGAACAGAAGATTTGATTAATTATAATGAAAATCATATTATTACAAAAAAAAGAATTGATGAAAGAGAAAAAATTAATATACAATAAAAGAACAATTATTTTCTATTGTTCATTTTTGGTTTTAAATTGTAATATTATAGGTGTTCCTGTTAAATCAAAATTTTCTCTTAATTTATTTTCTAAGTATCTTGCATAACTAAAATGAATTAACTTTTTATCATTTACCTGAAAAGTAAATTTAGGAGGCTTAATGCCTGTTTCACTAACAAAATAAATCTTTAAACGTTTACCCTTAAATGAAGGTGGAGCATTTAAACTTACAGCCTCAGTTATAACATTATTTAAAAGACTAGTACTAATCATTTTAGAATTATTATTATAACTCTCAAGCACCGCCGGCATTAAAGTATGTATTCTTTTTTTCTTTAAAGCAGATAAAAATACAACTTTAATAAATGGTGTAAATTGAAATTCATTTTTTATTTTTTCTTGCCATTTTTTAATTTCTTCATTAGGATTTTCTATTTTATCCCATTTATTAACTACTAAAACAACCCCTTTCCCAGCATTTAAGGCATATCCTAAAATATGTTTATCATGTTCAATTATTCCTTCCTCGGCATTTATAACAACACAACAAACATCAGATTTTTCTATTGCACTCATACTTCTTAAATAACTATACTTTTCAATATCTTTATCTATTTTTCCTTTTTTTCTTAATCCTGCAGTATCAATTATAATATATTCATTTTTATCATAAGTAAATCTAGTGTCTATAGAATCTCTTGTTGTACCCGCGATATCAGATACTATTGCCCGCTCTTCATTTAAAAGAGCATTAATTAAACTACTTTTACCAACATTAGGACGACCTATAACACAAAATTTAGGAGTATTATAATCATCATTAGTACTTTCTTTTATATCTTTTGTAATAAGCTCTAAAAGATTATTAAATCCCAAATTATGTTCACCACTTATACTAATTATATTATCAAAACCTAATTCATAAAATTCATAAATATTTTCTCTTCTTTTTTCATTATCAATTTTATTTACAACTACAATTACTTCTTTATGAGTTTTTAAAATCATATCTCTAATATAAAAATCACTTTGGTCTAACCCATTTTTACCATCAACTACAAATAATATTAAATCTGATGCCGAAGCCCCAATCTCTGCCTGTAATTTTATTTCACTTGTAAAATCATTTTTTAAGCTTGTAATACCCCCAGTATCAATAAGAGAAAAATTTTTTCCTTTATAATTTACTACTCCATATATTCTATCTCTTGTAATACCTGCTTCGTCCATAATAATAGATTTTTTTTCTTTAATTAATTTATTAAAAATTGTTGATTTACCCACATTAGGTTTACCAATTAAACAAACAGTTTTCATATACTAACTCCTTTTTCGTTATTTTACCATAAAAACTTAAAATTAACAAATATTATCTGTTTTTATATAAGAATATATTTGATTATTATCTAAATATAAAATTATATCTATATCATTCATAATACTATTATCAATAGGATTTATAACATTTTCTTCCGTGTCCGCTTCTAACTTTCCACTTAAAACTAAATCATTTACTTTAATAGTTATACTTTTATGACCCCGAAAAGTATCACTACTATTATTTAACTCTTTTTCTTTTGTTATTGCATAATCTTTCGCAGCACTTTTAATTAAAGCAATTTTAGTACAATATAAATTTTCTTTCCCCTTTTTAGACATATTCATAATACTAGTACTTGCAAAAGTAGTTAATATTGCTAAAAGAACTATAACACATAAAACTTCAATAAGAGTAAATGCTTTTCTATTCATTTATACTTCCTCCTTTGTACAATTTTCAAAAAATTCTTTAATACTAATATGATATTTAGGCTTTTTATAAATATATATTTTTAACTTCCCTTTATCATAATTATCATCAAGATTACTTTTAATAAACTTATTTTTAATGTCTTTTAATAAAAAACTTGCTTTCTTTAATTCATTTATAAATTCTTCAGTAAGAGGAATACATTTTTTAATATTTACTTCCCCAATAATATATCCTGGTCTATAATTTATATTTAAAGATTTATATTTAGCTAATACATTTTTATTAAATTTACTACTTGCATGTATTAATAACTTACCTTGATAATTAATTTTATATGTTCTAAATTCATATTTTTTATAACCATTAATAATTAAACTTGCAAATGGCTCTTTAATACTTAAAGTTTTCATGTTACCTCCTTATATTCAATATTACTAGTAACTCCTTTACCTGTATTAGGATTTTTTAAAGATAAAATAAAATCAAATACTAATAAAGATGTTAAAATAATACATATTATATTTCGTGTAAAAGGCTTTAATCTATCAATAAAATTACTAATAATTGGTGCTAAAATATAAGTTGCAAGTACTCCTCCAATTCCAAATAAAATTAATCCTTCCAGACAAACACGTCCATTTAAATTAAGAAAATAGCCATTATAATTCCACCATGATAAATGATGTACTAACTCTAAATATATACTTGTTGTATATTCTATTATTCCACATATAATTATTGATAAAATAAAATATGTAAAAGGATTTTTGCGATACTTCTTTAAAAGAACTAATAAAGCAAGACACCCTCCCCCATATATAGGAAGCCATGGCCCATGTAAAGTTCCTCTTTTAACTAATACTCCATATTGAAATAAATGAAATAAAGTTTCCCATAAAAAACCAATAATAGAAGCAATTATACATATTAATAATAAATAAATTAAACTATAATCTCTCTCATAATTAAAATTTAACCAAAAATGTGTTTTACTTAACTTTATTAAACTATCATATAAAGGATATTCTCCAATAGTTAAAGGACTATCTAATAAATTATCTTTTAACATATTAGAATTATCTATTCCTTTTGTTTTAGCTAAATCACGCATATAAATATATATTTCTGCATAAGTTGCATTTTTAAATGGTGTTGTAAATAC
Organism: uncultured Bacilli bacterium; assembly: GCA_947626695.1. GTDB lineage: Bacteria > Bacillota_I > Bacilli_A > RF39 > UBA660 > Caccenecus. The sequence continues at coordinate 10,200 of CANQTE010000020.1, forward strand.
TATATTACTTATATTAAAGGTAAGAAATCCTAACAAATAATATCCTATAAAAGATAAATCTAATTTAAACATTTCCCATTTATAACCATTCATCATATCTCTTGATAATTTAATAACATCTTTAGGCTTCATATTAGGATTTTCTGCAAGAATAAAAGGAACTAATTTATAAGAATAAAACTTTATAGGTCCCCCAATAATAGTTAAACTCCAAAGAATACTATATATATTTTTTAAAAACATAGTATATGCAATATTAGTTGTTTTATTTAATTTATAAGGCATTAATAATCTATTTACTTTAGTTTTAGTAAATGCATGATTCTCTAAGAAAAATCTTGCTAAACCAACTTCTAAAACTTTACTAATAAATATCCAGTATAATAAAGATAAAGAAGCTCCAATAATAATTACTACACTAGGTCCTATTCTATCTTTAAATAAAGCTTCATTTATAGCATTTAAAGCCCCAAATAGAAAAGAACCTGTTTTAGATACAGAGTTTACTAGTGTTCCTATAACTCCTCTTGTCGTGTTATTTAAAAAGTTATATTCTTTAGGCTTATTTCCTGATAAACCATTAATAAATTCATTAACTATATCAGAATTAGAATCTCCTTTAATATCATTTATATTTAAATTTTTAATATTATCACGATAATCATAATCAAACTCACGATTAATTATAACAACAGAACCCCCAACTAAAACTAAATATAAAAAACACACAATAATACAAGATTTCCAATTATGATAAAAGGCATTACGTCCTCTTTTTTTAAATTCTTGCTTTCTTAACATAACACTAACCTCTAATTAATTTTATCATACTTTTAATAAAACTTCAATTATTTAAACCATGATGAAATGTTGGGCTATCCTCTTCTAAGGGTAAGAATGTATATCCATTTGCAAGCCCATATTCAATTATACTTTTAACAGCCCTAATACTACTAGGCTTAGTATCATGTTGTAATACTATATATGTTCCCCCTCTTAAGCTTTTAATAACATTATTTGCTATAACACTTGTATTAGTTGTACCTGTATCATTAGAACTAACATTCCAATCAAAATAATGATATCCCCTTGCTGTTACTTCACCAGTTAAGACAGTCATTATTTTAGGTGTTATTTTACTTACTGTATTAGAACTACCTCCGGGAAATCTTATTAAAGTAGGAGAAATTCCAATTAAACTTTTAACTTTATCTTGAATAGCATTTAAATCATTAAAATAAGCATCAACACTAGAATAAACTTTAGAATAAACATGACTATAGGTATGAAGTCCTATACTATGTCCTTCATTATAAGCTCTTTTAATAGCATCAGCATATCTAGGACTTTGCCAAGTAACAAAAAATGTTGCTTTAACATGATATTCTTTTAAAATATCTAATAACTCATTAGTATAATAACTTGGTCCATCATCAAATGTTAAATAAACTATTTTATTTCCTTTAGATACTGAAGGAGTATTTGCAATAACTTTAACTGTTCTTGTTATAGTAGCTTCATTATTAAACTCATCTTTAACTTTATAATTTACATAATAAGTTCCTGTTTTATTTATATTAATATTATTTGTAACAGAAACATTTTGTGCTAAATTTTCACTACAATTATCCTTAACTTCAAAACCTGCTTCTTTATAAGTATTTCCTATATATAAATAAGTTGGATTTGTCCCCTTTAAAGTAATAACAGGCTTCTCTTCATCTTGATAATTAATTGGTATTTCTTTAGTAGTTATATTATTTGAAGAATCTTTAACTGTTAATTTAAGAGTATTACCTTGAATATCTTCTAAAACTTTATCTGTTATATCATTGTCATAATTATCTATTGCTTCATAATCTAAGTTAAAATGAGTAGCATTAGGACAAGCATTTATCTCTGTATTATTTACTGTCAAGTTTGGTGGTGTTGTATCTTTTATATTTATAGTTCTTGAAAGTTCTTGTACTTTTCTTTTATATTTAACTTTATAAATTATTTTATATTCCCCAATTTTTTCATTATTAACATTATTTATTATCTCTATATTAGGCTTTTTCTTACAACCTAAAAAAAGAGAACCATAACAAGCTTTTACGCCTTCATCAACATAATCATTAAAAACAAGAACTTCCTTTTTATCACTACCTATTAACTCTGCTTTTAAATATGGTTTAAAGCCTAGATACAACAGTGAAATAAAAAGTATTATTACTAAAACTAAAATACTTCTCTTTACCATTTTATTCACCATAATAATTATAATACTTTTTTACTATAGTGTAAATATTTCAAACATTTAAGTTTCCGTATTTTTTAAAATTTTAGACATATTTTGATGATTTTTAGTTTACATGTAAAGCAATTTTGAATTTTATTCAAAATTATTTCATCTAAAAACACAATTAATTTTTTTATTAATAATGATATAAAATCATTAACTACAATTACATATTGAAAAAAGGTACTCTTAAATTATAATTATAATGGTGATAGTATATGAGTAATAATGCTGCATTTTTTAGGATGTATGGTAGTGTATGTTTAGGTATATTAATTGCTAATATTTTATTAAAGGTGTTTGAAAAACAAGAAAACAATTCTACTTTGTTAGTTAGAGCTGTAAAAGTAAATATTATTTTAGCTGGTATTGCTTTTTTTGGCTTTATGTCTTTATATGCAATTTATGGAGAGGATAAAGCAGGAGAATTACTTATTTTTGGAATACTGGTTCTTTTTTCTTTTTTCTTTACTACTATATTTTCAGTATTAATGATGTTTGGAAAGGTAAAACCTCCAAAACCTGATAAGTATTTATTAAGACAAACTGATTATGAAGAATTTAGTAATTATTTATCTAATAGAGTAGAAAGTGAATATGATTATAGTAAAATTCATGAAGAAGAAAATTTTAAAGTTTATAAAAGAAAAGATATGTATGGACTACATTATTTAATAGATTTACGATTAGAAGAATTAACACAAGAAATGTATGAAGAGTATTATGGAAAGAAAATTCCTGATATAGTAAATAAAGATACTGTAAAATTTAATCTTAAATTAAAAGTAGCATATGTTATTATGGTCGTAAGTGTTGATAAAGTTAGTTCTGTGTTTTATAGATTTGTTGATAATGCCGACCAAGATTTAAAAATATATAGATTACCTGTTGGAGTATCATTTGGAGGTAAAAAAATATATATTACCAAAGAAATAGATGGCTTTATAATACCTCAATTTAAAAAAATGAAAGAGGAAATTTGTAACATAATGGAACTTGAACAAATAAAAGAAGAAAATAAAAAAGATAGTATATCTTAAACAAAAATAACTACCCTACCCTAATCTTAAAAAGCAAAAAATTATTTTTTCAAATAAGGACTATACAAAACCATATTTTTGATTTATACTTATTTTAGTTAGTAATTATTACTACCTAATTTTTTGGCAAATATGGTCGTTGTCCTGGAACCATTAACGCTCCATTTTGTATTTTAGTCGAACTTTTTAGTTCGATTTTTAATGTATAAAATACTTTAAAATATCGAATTATTATTCTAATGATATAAAACCTGTGAAAGACAATTCTTATAAGAAAAGGGCTGAAATGAAATTATTTTATTTCATTGCAACCCCAGTTTATTATTCTTCAAATTTTAAATATTCTTTTGAACTTTCTAATAACTGATTAAACAAATCTTTGCTATTTTTATAGTCAGCAATGTCATTAACTCTTATTTGATATTCTCTCCATCTTGAATCATATGTAATTTCAAATCCAGCATTTTCAAATTTATTAATTAGTTCTCGTTGTTCCAATCCCTTAAATCCTACATATAAATATTGTTTTTTAGGTCGAAAAGAGAATATGTTTTTTGAAATACCATCCTTATTCAATCCAATATAGAATTTATTATATTTTAACTCATATCCTGGAACTAAAGTACTAAAATCATTATAAATTGCATCCACAAATTTTAACATTTTAGAGGTTGATCTTGACACCCAGTATTTTCTATCAGTTACTTCAAATTGATTTTCTTCTTCATCACCATATGTAACTCTATCTAAAACTTTGGTAAATACTAGTGATACTGTACCATCATTTTCTTTAAATGCAGAAATCGAAATTGCAATTAAAGGTATAGTGCCATTAAATAATGAGATTACATTCATAAATCTTGAAGTAATGTCTTCTGCCACTATGACAGCACAATGATCATATTGTGGATATCTTCTTTTTTCACTATCCCAGTATTCTATAGTTCTAATAATATGACTTGGATCAGTTGCTCCTAGCTGAACTTCAACTTCATATCTAGTTGATTCATCACCAAGTAATAAGTCTAATCTGCCTTTAGATGGTTGTATTTTTTCTCTTCTTAATGGTGATATATCTCCTAATCCTAAGATACTTGGATTTTCGAAAATAAAACTTTGTATCATATCTTCATTAATATCTGGATTGTTTAATAAACTAATTTTTTCTTTGCTTATAAGCTTCATAATAAAACTCCTTTGTTGTAATAATATTTTATCATAAAATTTCATTTTTTACCATACATTCTGATATTAGATATCTAAGATTTGAATTAGAAATTTGTGATTATTTAAAAGCTTCCCCACACGTATGTAATTCTTGTCCGAATAAAAAATGTAGGAAAGCTAAATACTATTATAGAGCTTTAGAAGCAAATTCTCAATACAAAAATAATTGAAAACAAGAAGTATCTTCATTATACTGAATTAGAATTAGAAATATTAAATAATGATAACAGTTCTACTAATATGAATGAATGGCTAGATAATATAATAGATAATTAAAAAATGTGAACTTTTTAAAATTGCTTGTATAAAAAAACACTAGTTCTAGTTTTTTAGTTCACATTTCATTAAAGTTCACATTATATTGATATGGTTTTTAAATAAAATATTAAAATGTTATGTTTTAATTGATTTAAAAATAGGTCAAATGAATATGTATTTAAATTACTATAATGAAGAAATAAATGATGAAGATGATAATAAGCCGATAGGAATAATTCTTTGTAAAAGTAAAAAAGATATTGCAATTGATTATGCTTTAGGTGGACTTTCAAACAATGTTTTTGCATCTACTTATACTTACTATATTCCTAATAAAGAAAAGTTAATTAATGAAGTTGAAAAAGTTTTAAATGAAACTGAAAAAGATGATATTGAGAATTAATCTTTATATCATCTTTTATTCTGCACTACTTCGTACAACTAAATTGTTAATATCAAAGTCAGTAAATTCATTTAAAAAATAATCATATAGTTCCTTTGCATAAGAAAATTTATCATAATTTTTCTCATCGAAGTTTCTTGTAATCTAATCATCATGTCGCAAAAAAATCATTAAATTTTATTGTAATTTCTTATTAAATTTCCTAATAAAACCTAATAAAACTTTATTTATTTTATCTAAATACTATCTAAAAACATTTAAATATAGTATAATATTTATTGAAACAAATATAAATAATGATATAATTTTCAAAAATAAAAGAACTTAAAACTTAATAAATATTTCAAATTAGAGGTGTTCTAAATGGAAAAACAATTATATGAAAAATATAAGAAAATCGCAAAATTTAACAAATCAGAAATATTAAAAACTTTTAAAACTACAAGTAATGGAAAGAAAAGTAGTGAAGCAAAATATTTGTTAGATAAAAATGGATTAAATGTCTATATAAAAGAAAATAATCATGGTCCAATATATTTCTTTTTTAACTCACTTAAAGACCCATTTATTCTTATATTATTCTTTCTTGCCATAGTTAATTATATGTTAAAAGATAAATTAGGTTCAATTGTAATTATTTTAATAGGATTAATAAGTGCCTTGATAAGATTTATACAAGATTATTCTGAATATAAATTCAATCAAAAACTAAAAGCAAAAATATTTTCAGAAGCAAATGTTATTCGTGATGGTAAAGAAAAAAACATAAAAGTTGAAGAAGTCGTTGTTGGAGATATTGTTAATTTAAATGCCGGTTCTGTAATTGCCGCGGATATGATTTTAATTGAATCAAAAGATTTATTTGTAAATGAATCAGTTTTTACAGGAGAATCTATTCCAATAGAAAAAAGTACTCTAAAAAAAGAATCTAGTAATATCTTTGATATAAATAATATCTGTCTTATGGAATCATCAGTTGTTTCTGGTGAGGGAGTTGGAGTAGTAATAAATACTGGAACTAATACTTATCTAGGACTAATGGGAAAAGAATTAGGTAACAAACATCAAGAGACTAATTTTGATATAGGTATGAAAAAAATAACAAAGTTATTACTTTATTATATGATTGTAACAGTTTTCTTTGTTTTAATAGTAGATGGGTTAATAAAAAATAACTTTTCTTCCGCGATACTTTTTGCTTTATCGGTTGCAGTCGGTATAACACCTTCAATGTTACCAATGATTGTAAATGTTAATGTTGCAAAAGGAAGCAAAAATTTAGCTAAAAAGAAAACTCTAGTAAAAAGAATGGAATCAATTCAAAATTTAGGTTCTATGGACGTATTATGTACAGATAAGACTGGAACTTTAACTGAAAATCAAATAGTTTTGCAAAAATATATAAATGTTTTAGGAGAAGAAGATGAAGCAATTTTAAAGTATGCTTATCTTAATAGCTATTTTTCGACTGGAATGAAAAATATAATTGATAAAGCTATTATTGATTATGCCAAACAAAATAAAATAGAAAAGTTAAAAGAAGGATATACAAAAGTTGATGAGATACCTTTTGATTATGTAAGGAAAATACAGTCAGTTGTTGTAAAAAAAGATAATGATTATAGAATGTATACAAAAGGAGCACTTGAGGAAATATTAAAAATTTGTACTAAAATAAATTATAAAGGTACAGAAAAAGATATAAATGATGTTTTAAGAAAAAAAGCTATTGCTAAAGCAAAAGAACTTGAAAAGACAGGTATGCAGGTTATTGCTCTAGCGGAAAAGAAAACTTATTCAGGTGAAAATATTTTTAATAAAAATGATGAAATAGATATGATTTTTTTAGGATTTGTAGGATTTTTAGCACCTGCAAAAAAAGATGTTAAAAATGTAATAAATGAACTAAAAGAACGTGGAGTAGAAGTAAAGATTTTAACAGGTGATAATGTTAATGCAACTCTTGCTATATGTAATGAAGTAGGATTAAAAGTTAAAAATATTATCTTAGGTTCTGAAATAGATAATTATAATGATAAAGAGCTATCACAACTTGTAGAAAAAACAAATATTTTTGCTAGACTAAATCCCATGCAAAAAGAAAGAGTAGTAAAAATTTTAAAAGAAAACTCTCATGTTGTAGGTTTTATGGGAGATGGAGTAAATGATGCCCCTTCTTTACATAGTGCAGATGTTGGAATTTCCGTTGATAAAGCAACAGATATTGCTAAAGAAGCAAGTGATATAATAATTCTTGAAAAAAATTTAGAAGTTATATATGATGGAATAATTGAAGGAAGAAAAGTATATGGAAATGTAATAAAATATATGAAGATGGCTTTGTCTGGTGACTTTGGTGATGTGTTTTCAATTATGATAGCCACAGTTTTTTTACCATTTTTACCACTTTTACCAATTCAAATGTTATTTCAAGACTTTATTTATGACTTTTCCCAAATTGGAATACCATATGACAATGTAGATTCTGAATTTTTAGACAAGCCTAAAAAATGGGATACAAAGGGATTATCAAGATTTATGTTTATTATGGGTCTTACATCATCATTAGTTGATGTTTTAGCATTTATAGTATTTTGGTTTATTTTAGGATATAATAGTATTAAATTTCAAGCTTATTTTCAAACAGCATGGTTTGTATTATGCTTGCTGACAGAACTGTTAATTATCCATAATGTTAGAACTAGTAAGCGTCCTTTTATTGATTCAAAAGCCAGTCCAATTTTAACAGGATTAACTTTATTTTCGGCTGGATTAACAATTATTACACCTATAATATTTAGTAGAGTTAAAACATTTGGATTTGTAATTTTACCATTTAAATTTTATCTATGGACAATAATTTTAATTGCAATTTACATATTATTAATAACAATTGTTAAAAAATTATATATAAAAAGATACAAAGAATGGTTATAAATTAATGTATATTTGTAGATAAGTAGTTTACTTGTTCTATTTGAAATTTAATTAGTCTTTATAGATTAATTTTTAGGTTTCTAAGAGATAAAATCGTTGCACTAATCATGTGACGTTTATTTTTTATAAGCAAGCAACAAGTTATACTCCTACTATATTTTATTTGATTATTTTTTATTTATCATTTTATTTTTAATCTAAATCATTTTTAATTAAAGTCTTCATCTCTTTTAATTTTGTTTCTAATAATTTCTTATCTATCAATTTTAATTTATATTCTGATATTAAAGTTTGTGACATATTTTTACTTAATGAGTATTCTACAACATCTTTATCTTTAGAACTACAAAGAATAACTCCGACACTAGGATTTTCTTGTGCTTTTTTCACGTCTCTATCTAATGCCTCTAAATACAAATTCATTTTTCCTAAATATTCTGCTTTAAATTCTCCTAATTTTAATTCAAATGCTACTAGGCAAGACAATTCTCTATTATAAAATAGTAAATCTAAGTAATGTGAACATTCACATTATATAGATAAAGTGAACTTTAATGAAATGTGAACTAAAACACTAGATACCTTATAATACCTAGTGTTTTTTTATACAAGTAA
>CANQTE010000021.1 GCA_947626695.1 uncultured Bacilli bacterium
CTCGCAATTTAATTATACTAAATTTTTATAAATAATAAAAGACTGTTTTCAAAATTTCTTTTGTCAACAGTCTGAAAAAAGGTATTATACCTTTTTTGTGCAATAGAAGAAGCCACATCCACCGAGAATGATAAGTCCTAATAATGGAAAGAGACGAATGTCTGAGGTATTTGGATTTTGTTGTTTTAAAATTTCTTTGGCCATCGTTGGAGACCATACTATTTCGCCATTATCAGCAGAGATTAAGGTAATTTCTTCAGGGTCGATTTCAATGATGACATATTGATCATCACTACCATTTTCATCCCAATCAAAGGCATATTTGTAGGTTAATGAAGTATTCTTTAAAAGTGCGTTTTTTAAATTATCAGGAGTGATACCAACATATTCTCGATAAGAAGATGATTTTATTTGAGTTGTTTTATTATTTGGACCGGTTACTTTGAATTGTGAATTATGGTCAGTTGTTGGTTCGGTAACTTCAAAGCCAATCCAAGCAGCAGGACCAGGTCTTTCTCCATCTACTGCCCCCTTATCTTCCTTCAACATTTTAAAGGTAGCACTTGCATAGCGAATAGTTGTCGTATTTCCTTTTGTTTCCAAAGTTCCTTTGCCTGTCGTGAGAGAATCTCCTGCGGCACTGGTAATATCTTTGACAGTTCCATAGCTTTCAACCGCCCAAACACTTGGCATGATGGTTAGAATCAGAGTTGCGAGGAGGGAAAAAAATATACTTTTTTTCATAAACGAATTCCTTCTTTCATACTAATAGTTAGTCATTCTATTGTAACTGAGGTGATTATAAGTGAAAAAATATATGACTATAGAAGAATATTTAAAGACACCAATCCGTAAAAAAAAGGGGAGAAAACATCGATTGCAACAGTTGGGTGCAGTAGGGTGTCTTTGTCTAATTATCTTCTCACTATATACTATATTAAAATGGCACGCTGATAATACCAAAATTCAACAAATTAAGAAGGAACTCGATCAGGAACTTCAAGTTGAAGATATTAAGGAAAAAGGAGAACTGGTGAATCCTCCTTCTGATAAAAATAGCAACTATTATTATTATGCAGGCTTTCCTTTTTATGAAGTAAATTTTTCTTCTTTGTTATCGAAAAATGGAGATACTGTTGGTTTCCTCCGCATAAAAAATACAAATATTAGTTATCCTATAGTTCAAGCAAAGGATAATGACTATTATTTAAATCATGATTTTTATAAAAATAAGAATCAAGCCGGTTGGATTTTCTTAGACTATCGAAGTAGTCTTGATCCATTAAACGATAATACCGTAATCTATGGACATGCAAGATTAGATGGAACTATTTTTGGTTCTTTAAAAAATGTTTTAACGGATTCATGGCAAGAAAATCGTGATAATTATGTTATCTTTCTTTCTACTCCAAAAGAAAATATGGTATTTCAAATTTTTTCTATTTATACGATTCCCTCAGAAGGTTATTATATCCAGCAAAGTTTTAGGAATGATAAGAAAAAGCAAGATTGGTTACAGACGATGAAAAAGAGAAATATCGCTCCAATAGAAACACAAGTAGATAGTAAGGATAAGATCTTAACACTATCCACTTGTCAAAACGTTAAAGATGGAAGATTGGTCGTACATGCTAAATTGATTAAAAGTCAAAAACGAGAATTGTGAGAAATATCAGATATAACTTTTAAGAGAAAACTTTTTGAAAGTTAAGTTTATTAAATGTTTATTTATTGATTCTATTTAGAACATAAGTCGTCAATTTCTTATGGTAAGGAGGCCTTTTATAAATAATACTAAGGGGATTGTAATAGGATCTGGTGGGATAATTGTTGTTCGATGATTAAATGGTACAACATATAAAATTGAAGCAGATCTAAAAATCAACTTTTAAGTCAAAAATGTGATTTTATTATCCAAAAAATTTACAAAAGTGTGATTTTTAATTGAATGTTTTAATCAAAAGTGTGATATACTACTTTAGTAGAGGTGATTAGATGAAAAGATTTATAACCGATAAACTTTTAAAATGGAAGAATAGTAATAATAGAAAACCATTAATATTAAAAGGAGCAAGGCAAGTAGGAAAAACTTATATTTTAAAAGAGTTTGGAGATAAAAATTATGAAAATGTCGCTTATTTTAATTTTGATCATGACGAAGGATTAGCCAGCCTTTTTAATGATACAAAAGAGCCAATAAGAATTATTGAGCAATTATCTCTTGCTATTGGTAAAAAAATTTCACCTGAAACGACATTAATTATTTTTGATGAAATTCAAGAATGCCCCAATGCTTTAAATTCTTTAAAATATTTTTGTGAGGAAGCTTCAGAATATCATATTGCCTGTGCAGGATCTCTATTGGGAATTCGTTTATCTAAAACATCATTCCCTGTTGGGAAAGTAGAGTTTTTAAACTTATATCCGATGACTTTTAGTGAATTTTTAATTGCTGATCATTCTGAAAATTTAGTAGAATTTATGAGTCAAACAAGACAAGTGCAGGAAATCCCTAAAATTTTTGAAGATCAATTGATTGAAAAATTAAAAACATATTATATAATTGGAGGAATGCCAGAAGTTGTTTTTAGTTGGGTGAATGATAAAGATATTGAAAAAGTAAATAAGATTCAACAGAATATTCTTGATTCCTATGAGCAAGATTTTTCTAAACATGTGGACGTGAGTGAAGCTAATAAAATTTCTTTAATTTGGAATGGAATTCCTTCACAGTTAGCAAGAGAAAATAAAAAATTTGTTTATCAAGTAGTAAAAGAAGGGGCTCGAGCTAGAGAATATGAAGGTGCTTTAAATTGGCTAAAGGATACGAATTTAATTTCTAAATGTTACTTAGTAAATAAATGTGCATTTCCACTAAATGCTTATGTTGATTTATCTGCCTATAAAATTTATATGATGGATGTAGGATTACTTAGACAAATGTCAAAATTAGATAGCAGTGTTATTCTAGAAGGAAATAAATTATTAGAAGAATTTAAAGGCTCTTTTACCGAAAATTATGTTGCTAATGTTTTAAATTATTTGTTAAATAGTGATCCTAGCTATTATAGATTTGATCGAAATGAAATAGATTTTGTAATTCAAAAGAAAAATAAAATTATTCCAATTGAAGTTAAGTCTGATAAAAGTACAAACAATAATAGTTTAACTAAGTATAATGCGAATTATGATAATGAAATATCTTTTAGATTTTCTTTGAATAATTTAAAAAGGGATGGAAAAATTATCAATATTCCTCTATACTTTATAGAATATATAGATAATTTAGATGTTTATTAATATAGTAATAAGAATGAAAAACATATTTGAATAATATTTCGATAACTTAACCTATTATAGAAATATTTATATTGTGAGGTTAGATATATGGGTAAAAATATGATTATATTAGATAATAAACCAGTTACGGATAAAATATTTACTTGTTATTTTTACGCACATAAACATGGTTATTTTGTAAAGTTTAAAAATAATTATAAGTCATATTTTTATTCAAGTCCTCGTCTGTGCGTTTTAACAAATGCTACACCGATAGACTTAGAAAAATATGATTTTTATTATCAAAATGAAGTTTTAGATAATGTTAAAGCTATCTTAGAATATGAATATAATCATAAATATTTTTATCGTGTTATCTACCAAAATAACAAACAATTAGAATACCCAGATTCTGAACTTATCAAATATGACAAAAAATATAAAGATGTTTTAGAGTATATGAAGAAAGTTTCTAATATCATTTCTTTAGAAACAGAAACTGGTAAAAAGATATTAACGGACCAAATTAATAAAATAAAAGTAGATAATTTGCAATATCCAATAGCGAATTATTTTAAACTATCTAATGATTTAAAAACGAACAATGACATGAATTGTTTTATTTTCCCTTTTGGTTGCAATGAAAGTCAATATCACGCTGTGGTAAATGCCATCAATCATAAAATTAGTGTTATTGAAGGTCCTCCAGGAACAGGAAAAACACAAACTATTCTAAATATTATAGCAAACTTAATTATCCGAAATAAAAATTGTCAGGTAGCTTCTAATAATAATGCAGCCATAAAGAATGTAGAAGAAAAATTACAGAAATATGGTTTGGACTATATTATGGCACTATTAGGTAAACGGGAGAATAAAGATTTTTTTATAGAAAATCAAAAAAATAGTATTCCTTCTTTTGAAGAATATCAAGAATTAAATTTAAAAGAACTAGAAACTAAAGTGAAAAGTTATTATGATACTATTCAAAAACTTTACCTGACTAAACAAAAATTAGCTAATTTGAAATTATTAAAAACTGACTATGAATTGGAGTATAAATATTTTCAGAAAAGTATAGACACACCTTTAATAGCTTTGAAAAAAGTGAATACTAGTAAAATATTTACTGTATGGAAAGAGTTGGATATATTAGATAGTCTTTCTTATTGGAATAAATTGAAATATGTTTTTTTCTATAAAATCGGCAATTTTAAGTTTTATAAACAGGATTTAGGGATAGTTAAAAATACAACTAAGGATTTATGCTACAAAGAAATTATCAAAAATTTAGATAAAGAAATAGAAGAGTGTACATCTTATATTGATAAAATGGGAAAATGTGAAGAGGAATTTATTGACTATTCTATGAAATATCTAAAAAAGTATTTATCTTGTAGATATCAAACGGATAGAAAAATATATAGTCAGTCAGAAATCAGAAATAATAGTGATGAGTTTATAAAAGACTATCCTGTTATTTTAAGTACAACCTATTCATCAAGAAATACATTTAAAGAAAATTTTAAATTTGATTATATTATTATGGATGAAGCAAGCCAAATAGATGTGGCAACAGGTTCATTAGCGTTATCTTCTGCTAAAAATGCAGTTATTATTGGCGATGAAATGCAGCTAGAAAATGTTGTTACCGAGGGAAATAAAGAAGAGGATCAAAATTTATTTAAACAGTTTATGATAGATTCTGGTTATGCTTATTCTCAAAATAGTTTTTTAAAAAGTGTGAAGCAAATTATTCCTTATGCTCCCAATACATTATTGCGTGAGCATTATCGATGCCATCCTAAAATTATCAATTTTTGCAATAAAAAATTTTATCACAATCAACTTATTATTATGACAGAAGATCATGGAGAAAAAGATGTTTTAAAAATAATACGAACGAATAAAGGAAATCATGCTAGAGATAATACAAATCAAAGACAGTTAGATATTATTGTGGATTTATTAAAGAATAATAGAGGGGACGTTGGTGTTATTGCACCTTTTAACGATCAGGTAAATTTGATTAAACAGAGCCTACCTAATGTAGATGTAAGTACAGTTCATAAATTTCAAGGTAGAGAAAAGGATATGATTGTAGTATCTACAGTTCAAGATGATATTAAAGACTTCGTTGCTAATGATAATATATTAAACGTTGCTATTTCTAGAGCAAAAAAGAAACTTGTTTTCATAGTGACAGGAAATGAAATAAAAAACAAAAATATAAATGATTTTATTGATTATGTAGCTTATAACAATATGGAAATTTCAACATCAAATATTAACTCTGTTTTTGACTTATTATATAGTCAGTATACTTTGGAAAGGTTGGAATTTTATAAAAAACATAATAAAATATCTAACTTTGATTCTGAGAACTTTATTTATTATCTTTTAAATAAAATTATGGAAGATTATAATGAGTTAGATTTTAATTTCTTATATCCAATGAAAGATTTAATCTTAGATACTTCTTTATTAAATGAGGAAGAAGCTAGATATGCAAAACATCATGCTACCCATATAGATTTTTTAGTATTTAATAAGATTAGTAAAAAGCCAGTTTTAGCGATTGAAGTAGATGGATATAAGGTTCATAAAGAGGGTACGAAACAACATGAGAGAGATTTACTAAAAAATAGTATTTTAAGCAAATACGATATTCCTCTTATTAGACTTAAAACTAATGGTAGTGAGGAAGAAAAGAAGATTAGAAATGCTTTATCTGAAATGAAAAGTGAATGAAAAATTAATTCTGATTAAGTAAAGATACCTTATTATAATTACGATAAGGTGTTTTTTGTATTGATTATTAAGAAAATTTCGATAAATTAAAATATTATTAGATAACTTACTAATATGTATGAATAAAAATTTAAATTTTAAATATTAACTTAATAATGGTATAAGAAACTTTTAAAACCATCCTTTTGGTAAGAAAACAGATTAGTTTATGATATAATAATATTGAAATAACAAGCTGTTATAAGAAAATATATAGCAAATTAAATATGTTAAAAATAAGACGGAGGGATTTACTTGAAAAAAGAAGATTTTTTGTCAACGTATTGGCAATATTACTTACATTTAGAACAAGATTTTTTAGAAACAGCACGATATGTTACTCTTGAGGAAGGCAATGCTAATACCTATTCATTAGAATACATCAAATTGTATATGTCAATCTGCTCTGAAGTTGATGTGTTTTTAAAGTTTTTAACGAATAAGAAAAGAATCAATGGTTATGTAAAGTATATTTGTTCAAATCCTGAGTATCATGAAATGTTAAATGAAAAAGTGATAGTGCTTTCCTCTCGATGGAAACTTTTTCCTTTTTCTTTTATTGACTTACAAGCAAAAAGTATCAAAAAAGGCGAAAAATCATGGTGGAAAAAATACAATCGTGTTAAACATGCAAGAATAAAATCTTATAAGGAAGCCAACTTAAAAAATACAATAACAGCTTTAGCTGCACTATATGCTTTAGAAGAATATTTTTTTCAAATTAATTATTTTCCTGATTTATCAGAGGAGTCTGTTCCACTCCCTAAATCAAAATTGTTTTCCTGTGAAAATTTAAAAGATAATTATTCTGAGGGTGGATTTATTGAAATTGGAACTGTTGATATAGAATAAGTATTTCAATGAGCAAAATAATAATTTTTATTTGTGAAAATTAATAGTTGAAAAGTTGTTTTAGAAAGGTATGGCAGTATGAAAGTAATTGATAATAAGTTTGAAAAACTTGGGGATGATTTAAAGCAAACAGTTAAGAGTAATTCAAAGTTACAAATTTGTGCTTCCATATTTTCTATGTATGGTTTTGAAAGTTTGAAGAAAGAATTATCTAAAAGAGAATCTTTAAAATTTATCTTTACGGATCCAACTTTTGTAGATAATGTATCAAATCAAAAAGAATCAAGAAGGTTTGAACTAGACTTACATAATAGAGAAAAATCTATAAATGGTTCTGAATATGAAGTTAGATTGAAAAATGAGTTAAATGGAAAGGCAATAGCAAAAGAATGTGCTAAATGGATAGAACAAAAGGTTGAGTTAAATCAACAATTAAGAGATTTAGAAAATCAAAAGGAGAATTTATAATATGTGTATTTGCTACTTTTTTGAAACTATAATAAATATAATGGGTGAATGTCTAAAATTTATTGGAGATAATTTTGTTGAAATATTAGCGTTGGGAACTACTATAATAACGGCAAGGGTAAATTATAAATTTTTAAAAAAACAAGATGAAAAAATATCTAGAAATGATTCAATAAACAGAAAAGCTAATTTTCAATCGATTTTAATATTAAGTGAAAAAATAGAGATGATACTTAATTTAGATTCTTGGCACAATTTTACTGAATCACTACCATACAAAAATGTCTTATTTAAGGATGCAAATACCAAAAATGGGCAAACTTATGCATTTAATATATATCTTTATTTAAAAAATTTAACAAATATTTTTCCCAGTAAAATATCAGTTCACGAATTGAAAATATGGGATAATTCTACCAATCCGAAAGAAAAAATAAAACAGATAAATTTAGATTTTATTAACTATCATCCGGGTTATAAAGAAGTCACAATAAATGGTAACAAAGAAACTTGCATAGATGTTATGTGCTGTTGTGAGAAAGAAGAATTGTTAAAATTTCAAAAATACAATAACAAAAATAGATTATTTAATTTTCGAGTGGAAATGAGTGTAAAAAATTCATGTGGAATATTAAATGAATGTGTCGTAAGAGGTAAATTTAAACTAAATAGTAACAAACAAGACTTAAGCGATGGAAATATTGGTGGTACAAAGGAAAAATTAATGTTTGAAGTTATAGATTCATACTTAAATGTTCTGAAAATAGAGGAGGAATCAAATGAATAAATTAGATATGGAAACAGTAAATATTACAGATGAAAATATTGCTAGAATTGGACAGTTATTCCCAAATGTAATAGTGGAATCTGAAAATGGAAAATCAATAGATTTTGATTTACTAAAACAGGAGTTATCAAATGAAATAGTGGAAGGTGCAAAAGAAAAATATCAATTAACTTGGCCTGGAAAGAAAGAAGCAATATTAAATGCCAATACACCATCACAGCAAACATTAAGACCAATAAGAGAAAAGTCTGTTGATTTTGATAACACTCAAAACATATATATTGAGGGAGATAATCTAGAAGCATTAAAGATTCTTCAAGAATCATATTTAAATAAAATAGATTTTATATATATAGATCCACCATATAATACAGGTAATGATTTCATTTATAATGATCGTTTTGCTAAAGATTCAAATGAAGAATTAGTTGAATCTGGTCAAATGGATGAATTAGGAAATAGATTAATTACAAATAATTCTTCAAATGGAAGATTCCATTCTGATTGGCTATCAATGATATATCCTAGATTAAAATTATCAAGAAATTTATTATCATCTAAAGGTATTATTTTTATTTCAATAGATGATAGTGAGTTGTTTAATTTGAAAAAGATTTGTGATGAAATATTTGGTGAAAATAATTTTATTGGTAATGTAGTTAGAGTTGCTAAAACTACTAGTTTTAGAGGTAATTATTTTGCTCCAAGCAAAGACTATTTACTATGTTATGCAAAAAATATCTCAAATGTTTCTCAATTTAATGATGAAGCAACAAATGACAATCAATTTAATAAAATAGAAAAAGATGGACCCAGAAAAGGTGAATTTTATAGGGATGATATTGCATTTTATTTATCAACTTTAGAAACTCGTCCTAATCAAAGATATTATATTGAATGCCCTGATGGAGAATTAGTTGTTCCTCCAGGAAAAACTATGCCAGAAAAAAAAGAAGATGCTTCTAAAGCTATTCCAAATAATGGAGATGGTGTATGGAGATGGGAACAAAAACAATATTTACTAAAGAAAGATTTGCTTGTATTTAAGGAATCTTCAAGAACACCTTTATTAAATCAGGATGGAAATCCAGCACATTGGAATATTTATACTAAAAGTTATTTAAATGATAAAAAAGAAAAAGGAAATATTCCTAGAGATATTTTCGAAGGATTTTTAAATCGAAATGGTAGTGAGGAACTATCAAAGATGAATATTCCTTTTTCATTCCCAAAACCTTCTCAATTAATTAAATATTTAATGAAAATATTAAATTTAGATAAAAATGCATATGTTTTAGATTTTTTTAGTGGTAGTGCAACAACTGCTGATGCATTAATGCAATTAAATGCGGAAGATAATGGAGATAGAAAATTTATACTTGTTCAATTACCAGAAAAATGTGATGAAAATTCGGAAACCTTTAAAAATGGTTATAGAAATATCTGTGAAATAGGAGAAGAAAGAATTAGAAAGGCTGCAAAAAAAATTAAGGAAGAAACAAATGCAAATATTGATTATGGTTTTAGAGTTTATAAAATAGATTCTTCTAATATGAAAGATGTTTATTATAAACCTAATGATTTACAACAATCACAATTAGCATTATTTGAGTCTAATATAAAAGACGATAGAACAACTGCTGATTTATTAACACAAGTTATACTTGATTTAGGATTAACATTAGATTTAAAGATTGAAGAAAAGAAAATATTAGATAATACTGTTTATTATGTAGATAATAATTCACTAGTTGCTTGTTTTGATTATAATGTTGATATAAGTATTGTAGATGAAATATGTAAATGTCAACCTTTAAAAGTTGTATTTAAGGATAATTCATTTAAGTATGACAATGACAAAATAAATTTAGAAGAGAAATTCAAAAAATTATCACCAGAAACAGAGGTAAGTATTTTATAGTATGATAACAAGAAATAATATTAAATGTTTTGATTATATTTATGAAAGTTCATTCAATGATAATAATAAGTTAACAGACTTAGAATCAAAATTTTTTGACAATTTATCCAAAAATTATATTGTTTTTGTAAATGAAAATAGAGAATTGTTGGAGAATCCAGAATTGCTTATAGCACAAGGCAATGCAGTTGTTGTAAACAACTTTCCCAAACTTAATTCTACTGGTATAAAAGAATATTATAGTTATAAAAAGAAAGAATTTATAAAAGTTGTAGAAAGTGATTTGAATTATAATTTTAATAAAATCACTTCTGATGTAAATGTCTTTAACCAACTTGCTTTAATAAAACTTATTGATTATTTCATAGATCAGGATATCATTGAATGTTTAGATGAATATTATACTAAAAATATAATAGGAAGATATGATTTTGACTTTTCTAAACTTAAAATAAATCCAAAAATATATTACAAAGAAATGCCAGAAACAAAGAATACTTCTATTCAATATATAGAACAACAAGTGAATATAGAAGGAAACAATAACAAATGGAAAAATAATGAAATTAGCAACAAAAAAGTGGAACAAGAAAAAGAAGACTTATTAACAAAAATAATTAAAAATATAAAAAATATAAAAAATATTTTTAGTAGAAGAAAATAAGGAGGTGTAAAAAGTGAAATTAAAGTTCAAACAACAACAATACCAAGAAGATGCAGTAATGTCAGTTGTAAATTGCTTTGATGGTCAAAAAAAGGGAAGTAGAAAAGATTTACTTGCAAGATTTACAAGAACTACTGATAAGGGAACTTTATTAGAAAAAACAGAAGAAGTAGAAATTGTTTCTTTTGGGAATCATCCTATTACACTTACTGAAACAGAAAGAAGAACTAATATAAGAAATGTTCAAAGATTAAATGATATAAATTATACTGATAATGCCGGACTAAATGATTTTACTATTGAAATGGAAACGGGTACGGGAAAAACATATACTTACATAAAAACTATGTATGAGTTAAATAATGCTTATGGTTGGAGTAAGTTTATCGTAATGGTACCTAGTATTGCTATTCGTGAAGGAGTACAAAAATCTTTTGAAATAACACAAGACCATTTTCAAGAAATATATCATAAGAAAATTAGATTCTTTGTTTACAATTCTTCTAATAGTTCTAACATTGCCAACATAAATACATTTGCTTCTGATGATTCTATACAAGTTATGATAATAAATTATCAAGCGTTTTCTGCAAAAGGTGCTGCTAACAGAAGAATATATGAAGAACTTGATGAACTACAATCAAGAAGACCAATAGATGTAATAAAATCAGTAAGACCAATACTAATTATCGATGAGCCACAAAAATTCGGAGATAAAACAGAAAGTTTATTTGAAGAATTTAAACCACTATTTACAATTCGTTATTCTGCAACTCATAAAAAAGGAAAAGAATATAATAAAATATATAGACTAGACGCAATAGACGCTTATAATCAAAAATTAGTAAAAAAGATAAATGTTAAAGGTATAGAAATACTACATAATAAATCAGAAGATACTTATTTATTTTTAGATAGTGTTAACATTAGTCAAAAACACGATCCAGAAGCAATCATGGAAATTGAAGTTAAAACAAGTACAGGTACTTCTAGAAGATTAGTAAAAGTGAAAGCCGGAGATGATTTATATACAAAATCTGGATATTTAACTTCATATAAAGGATTTGTAGTAAGTGAAATAGATGGTAGATATGACCAATATGATAAAGTATTCTTCACCAATGGTTTTGAAATACAAGTGGGACAAGCAGTTGGAGATGTAGATGAAGAACATATTATAAGAATTCAAATCAGAGAAACGATACGATCACATTTTGAAAAAGAAAAAGAATTGCATAAACTAGGTATTAAAGTTTTATCCTTATTCTTTATAGATGAAGTAGCAAAATATAAATATTATGAAGATGGTGTTGCTTTAAAAGGAGAATATGCTCGCGTTTTTGAAGAAGAGTATCTTAATGCACTTGCAGAATATAGAAATTTATTTGATGATGATTACAGAAATTATTTAGATTCGTTTGATACAGGAAAAATTCACGCAGGTTATTTTTCTATTGATAAAAAGGGACACGAAATTGATCCCAAAATAGATGAAAAAAAAGAATACTTAAGTTTTGATGAAGATGCTTATGATTTAATTATGAAAGATAAAGAAAGGCTTTTATCATTAGAAGAACCAGTTAGATTTATTTTTTCACACTCTGCATTAAGAGAGGGTTGGGATAATCCAAATATATTTCAAATATGTACTCTAAAACATAGCAATTCGGAAATAAGTAAAAGACAAGAAATTGGTAGAGGACTTCGTATCTGTGTCAATAATGATGGCGATAGAATGGATTATAAGGTACTTGAAAATAATTTTCATAATATTAACACACTAACTGTTGTAGCGAGTGAATCTTATGATAGTTTTGCCAAAGCATTACAAACAGAAATGGCAGAAACTTTAACTGCTAGACCAAAAAACTTTACTGCTGAATCATTTGTAGGAAAAGTTTTGATTAATGAATCTGGTGAACACTATGAATTCACACAGGAACATTATCAAGATTTACTTATATTTAATGTGATAAATGGATATGTCGATAAAAATGATAATTATAAAATTACTGATAAGTTTATTGAAGACATGGAAAATGATAAATTAGAGGTTATGCCAGAATTGGTTGGATTTGAAGAACAAGTATCTAATTTAATGAAAAGATTATATTTAACTAATAATACCAAACTTGTAAGTGATGAACGTAGAGAAAATATTAAGACATTAGTACCAAATGCTAATTTTATTAAAAAAGAATTTCAAGATTTATGGAATAAAATAAATATAAAAACGATTTATGAAGTAGATTTTGATACGAATGAACTTATAGAAAAAGCAGTTAGTTCTATTAACTCTAAACTTAATATAAATAAAATGAAAGTTAGAATAACAGAGGGAAGTCAAAAAGAGAGTATTTCTTCTGTATCACTTAATAGTAAAGAATCAATGACTGAATCTAAATCACAAGTAGAAGTAGTAGAAGACTTTGCTCCATCTCAAATTGAATATGATTTAATTGGTGAATTAACAAGAGATACAGGACTAACAAGAAAAACTATAATAGATATTTTAATGAAAATTAACCCAGAAAGATTTGAAATATACAAATATAATCCAGAAGAATTTATAAGAAAAGTGGCTAACTTAATAAATAGCGAAAAAGCCGCTACTGTTATTGATGGTATAACATATCATAAAACAGAACAAAAATATTCAAATGATATATTTACTATAAATAATGTTCGTGGAGAACTTGGAGAAAATGCAATAGACGTTAAGAAACACATTTACGATTTTCTAGTTACAGATTCTAAAAATGAAACTAATTTTGCTAGAAAACTAGAATCTGGTGAGGTAACAGTGTATGCTAAATTACCTAGTGGTTTTAAAATACCTACACCTGTTGGAAACTATAATCCGGATTGGGCAATAGTATTTGATAATCCTACATTTAAATATGTATATTTCATTGCTGAAACAAAAGGTAGTATGGAATCGATGGAATTAAGAGATGTAGAAAAAGCAAAAATAGAGTGTGCTAGAAGACATTTTAAATGTTTGTGTAATGATACAGTAAAATATGATGTTGTTGATAGTTACGAAAGTTTGATAAATTTACTAGCAATTTAGCAGAAAAATCATTATTAAAAGCATAGGTATCGCTTCCTATGTTTTTATTTGATTCTAATGTTGCTGTAATAAGTATAAATTATTGAAATTTGATTGATAAATAATTGAAAAACCAGGTTATAATCTTAATTAAGGTGACTTATGTTTAATATAACTAAACCTTTTAAGAATAATTCTTCTAGTTTTATAGAATTAATAACATATAAAAAGTGTGATTAATTATGATTGATAACTTATCAATTCTTTGCTTTGTATGTTATAATTTAGTTAGTTTTAATTTGCTCCATATGGTAAAAGGGTATAAAAAATACTATATTGTAAATAGTGTAGTAATATGCCTACTATTATGTATAAAAGGGAGATTTGTATGGATGAAATAAAAAATATGGAAACGGATATTGTTCAATCAACAGCGAAAACTATAGTTGACTATAATTTGGATACAGCAATTGATTTTGCTGAGATTGGTATAGATAGTTTTTTAGATGAATCATTATTTCAAGATTTACCACTAGTAAAAGCTGTTTATGGTATTGCGAAAACTGGTTTGGCTGTTAGGGAAAAATATTTGTTAAAGAAAACATTGGTTTTTATTAATCAATTGAATAGCAATGGAGTATCCAATGAAAATTATCAAGAATATAAGGAAAAGTTAAAAAGTAATGATAAGTTTATACTCAAAGAACTTGAGAATGCTCTGATAATAATTGATAGATATGTAGATATAAAAAAAAGTATTATTTTAGCCAATTTATACTTTAATTATATTGATAAAAAAATGGATTGGGAGCAATTTCAAGAATTATCAATAATAATAGATAACATTTTTTTAGCTGATCTAAATGAACTTGAGGATATTTATTCAAAACAAGCAATTACTATGAATGAAATAAAAAATAAAATTAGCTTTAGGCGGCTTAAAGTACAAAATCTTGTAGAAGATATTGATTCTATTTTGAGAATGTCCAATGGTAGGACGGGTGTTTTTTACAATGAAAAAGATTATAGAATAACAGAATTAGGGAATATGCTTTTTAAATATGGATTAAACAAATAATATGCATTGATTACAGCCAAGTGAAGATAATTGCGATGTGATAGTCATCCATTGATGATTTCTTCATTATTTCTATAAATGGAAATGAAAAAGATATATGGTATTCGTTATTTATCTACATAAAACTACGAAAATAGCGAGTTATCGACCACTTTTGTATCTATAAGCAGTTAAATTGGTCGATACCTTGTTTTTTCCCTATAAAAATTATATAATGTAGCTGATGATAAGGGAAACGAATTATAGAATTGACTAGTCGATACATAGAAATGTTATCTCTTAATTTTTACGAATATATTTATTTGATATTACAGAAGAATATAGATAGAATAAATGATGTTAATATTGCAGATTTCATTTATAATGAAGAAAAATAAGGGTTGGAAGTAGGTATTGTATGTTATTTTTTAGGCCTAAAAATAATTGTATTGAATTTTTAACTTTACTAGACTATAAAACAAACATTGATAGTTTATTATCCAGAGATAAGTACATATCTAAAAAAGAGTACATGCGGCTTTTTAATGAAATTAAAGAAATATATGATAAATTAATTACACTTGATAAAGAATCTGTTTTATCTCAGTGGTGTAAAAAAAATAAAGTAGATGTTAAAACTTTAAAGGGATTACTAGACTACTATGAAAATACTGAGAGTAGCATACAATTACATAATGAAAGTTTTCTTAAAAAGCATCTTGCATCAGAACGACAATATTTGGATGAAATATTACTGAAAGATGATCCAAGTATTAGATTAGATGAAGAACAAAGAAGAGTTGTTCTATCTGATGAGGATTATACGTTAGTAATAGCGGGTGCAGGTGCTGGTAAAACAACGACGATTGAAGCAAAAGTAAAATACTTAATTGATAAGCAAGGAATAGACCCAACTAGAATTTTAATTGTGTCTTTTACTAGAAAGGCTACCAAAGAATTACAGGATAGATGTAGAAAGCTAGGCCTACCAGTTAATATTGCTACTTTTCATGGTATTGCTAATGCTATTATAAAGAGTAATGAAAACGAAAAACACAATATAGCTACTAATGATGTTATGTTTATGTCTATCAAAAGATTTTTACTAGAAAATGCGAATGACGAAGAATTTGTAAAGAAGATATTATTATTTTTTGCTAGTTACTTACAAGTCCCTCCGGGAGAAGAAAATTTAGCGTTATTAATGAATGAATTAAATAAAAATGATTGTACAACGCTAAAAGCGGATATTGCTAGTACTCTTGAAGCTTATAGAAAAAGCCAAGAGGTAAAAAGAATCACCATCAAAGATGAACGAGTGAAGAGTATAGAAGAGTGTCGTATTGCTAATTTTTTATTTATTAATGGTATTGACTATGAATACGAGCCTGTTTACAAATATGGATTTGAAGATACGATGAAATTATATTGCCCTGATTTTTTGATTAGGCAATATGATAAAGAAATTTATTTAGAGCATTTTGGCATTTCAGAGGAAGGAAAAAATTCTAGATTTACAGAAGAAGAATTAAAAATATATAAGCAGCATGTTCGTGATAAGATAAAGATTCATAAAAAACATGGTACTAAACTAATCTATACTTTTTCAAAATATAAAGATGGAAGGGACACTATCAGTCACTTAAAGGAGGAACTGCAAAAGGCGGGAATCTCTTTTGAATATAGAAATAGTAAAGAAATTTATCGGACTCTTATTCAAACTATGGAGGATAAATATTTTAATAAGTTTATTCAATTAGTTTGTGTATTTATTTCTAGATTTAAAACAAATAATTATACGCCATCTAAATTTGATGAATGGAAAGTTTCTTTAGATGATGAAAGGACCAAATTATTTATTAGTATTTGTTATCAATGTTATTTAGCTTATATGACAGAATTAAAGAATCGAAATAGTATTGATTTTGAAGATATGATAAATAATGCCTCTAATTTGATTGATAAAAAGACTAAAAATGGTGAGAAACTACCATATGATTATATCTTTGTAGATGAATATCAAGATATATCTTTACAAAGATTTGATTTATGTGAGAAATTATCCAAATGTTCAAATGCTAAAATTATAGCGGTAGGAGATGATTGGCAGTCCATTTTTCGGTTTAGTGGGGCGAAAATTGAATTATTTACTAAATTTGAAGAAATGGTGGGATATGCCAACGTTTTAAAAATAGTAAATACTTATCGAAATTCACAGGAGCTAATTGATATAGCGGGTAGCTTTATTATGAGTAATGATGAGCAGATAAAAAAAGAATTAAAATCTAATAAATCTACCACAGATCCTATTTTAATAATGTCTTATCAAGATATTTGGGATAAAGAATCAAAAGATAGACCAATTGATAGAATGTGTTCCGCTATTGAAAAGTCACTCGATATGATTGTTGCCAATAATGGCGAGGATAGCAGTGTTTTATTAATTGGTAGGTATGGATTTGAAGAATTTCAAATTGCCAAGCAAGAAAAATATTTTTCTTATAGAAATGGTCATATTTTTTCCGTTAAGTATCCAAAACTAAAAATGACTTATTTAACCGCTCACTCTTCTAAAGGGCTAGGGTATGATAATGTTATTATTGTAAATGGTAAGGATGCCATTTTAGGATTTCCTTCTAAAATTGTTGATGACCCAGTAATGAAGTTAGTAATTAAGGATACGGAAACGGTTGAATATGCAGAAGAAAGAAGACTTTTTTATGTTGCTTTAACAAGAACGAAGAATAAAGTTTATATTATTACGCCAATTCATAGGCCTTCTAAATTTATTTTGGAAATTAAGGACAAATTTGAAAATGTCGTTCTTGATGGAGAGGCGTTAGAGCCAGTAGAAAGTATAAATAATGTAGTTGCATGTCCCTGCTGTGGATATCCTCTTCAAAAAAGAGGG
This sequence comes from uncultured Bacilli bacterium, assembly GCA_947626695.1. Classification (GTDB taxonomy): domain Bacteria; phylum Bacillota_I; class Bacilli_A; order RF39; family UBA660; genus Caccenecus. Next base: position 17,782 of record CANQTE010000021.1, read on the forward strand.
AATAGTCATTTAAAAAATTCCTCCGTGCTATGGATATGTTCTAATGATCCAGAAGTTTGTGGTTTCGTTACTAATGATTTGAAAGGCGGAAAATTAGCTATTTCTAAATGTCCTAATTGTGAAGATGGTTATTTGGTAGTAAAAAAATTAAAAAACAAAGATGATGTAGAATCTAGAGTGTTAGGGTGTACGAATTATAAGATAGATGGAACAGGCTGTAATACGATTATGCTACCGCATAATTATACACAAGATAAAGAAGAATTTTTTATTAGATTTCAAAATAAAAAAATAGATATTCATCAGATTATCTTATGTGGACATCCATTTATAGAAATGGTAGATGCCATTTTAAAAGCAGTAATGAAATATCAAAATTGTAGCTTTTCTATTGGACCAAAAATGTTATTTTCTATTTTTTCTGGAGAAAAAACAAGACTAATCGTGCAGCTAAATATGATAAATGATCCTTATTTTGGATATGTCAGCATCAACGATAAGAGAAAATTTTACTTGTTATTGAATTCTCTAAAAGAAAATGGCATTATTGAGATTAAAGATAATGACTATGGTCGAATAAAACTTCTAAAGAATCAACTTGATGAGAATGATTATAAAGTGATATTTGCAGGTATGAAATTGCAATGATTTTATATAAATTTTGGTATATTGAATAATGGGTAAAGAAAAATTTTTAAATGGATACTAGATAGTCATTTATCACCTAAAAAACTCCTTGACATAAACTATGGTAAGGAGGTTTTTTATGAATAATATTGAGGGAATTGTCATTGATCCAGGACACGGAGGTATCGGTTAAATCCAAAAATAGAAGAAATGGCTATTTTGGTAAGTAAATACAAGAGTTTAAGGTACTTGATA
>CANQTE010000022.1 GCA_947626695.1 uncultured Bacilli bacterium
GAAACAGCAAAAGATACAGGAAATTATACATCAACTACTGTTCCTCTAACTGGAAACTATGAAATAAATACAGATAAAAGTTATTGTACAATTGGAAGTAGCACACAACAATTAAAAACTATTCCTATGAAATATGAAGATGGTAAAGTTTATATAGGAATAACAGATAAAAATACTAAGTGTTATGTATGGCTAGATATAGCAAAAGAAATATCTGGAACAGAGTTATTAGGAAAGTATACTGTAAATAGTACAAGTGATGGATGTCCTGCTTATGAAGATGCTCCATCAGTAACTAGTGTACAATCTTCTGGAAGTTTGTTATGTAGGGGTATGGATGACTTTGGAGATACTTATTATTTTAGAGGAAATCCAACGAATAATTGGGTAAAGTTAGGAAATTTTTACTGGAGAATTGTAAGATTTAATGGAAATGGTTCTATAAGATTAATATACTCTGGAAGTGGTAGCCCTGCAACATCTGGAGCTGATACTCAAACAAAGACTTTAGCATATAATAGTTCAAATAATAGTGCTAATTATGTAAAATACAAGAATGGAAGTACAAATAGTACTATAAAGAATGAATTAGATTCTTGGTATACTACAAATTTAACAAGTTATAAAGATAAATTAGATGGGAAAGCAGGCTTTTGTAATGATGCAGATATAGATTCTACTTCTGGTAGTACACGATTTTACAAGCCTTATAGAAGAATATATACTTATAAAAAGCCAACATTCAAATGTGGAACACCAACGACTAATTTATATACGACAACTGGAAATACTAATGGAAATCAACAATTAGGAGAAATTCCAATAGGATTAATAACAATCGATGAAGCAAGTTTCGCAGGAGGCCTTGATGGTTCTAATAATACAGGTTATTATTTATATACTGGCCAAACTTACTGGACAATGTCTCCGTATTACTTTGGTGACAGTAGCGTCGGTCGCGCACGCATGTTCTCTTTGTATAGCGATGGCTACTTCAGCAACCCCATGGTGGACGACCCGGCTGGTGTGCGTCCTGTCATTAATTTAAAGGCTGATACTACTTTTATAGGCGAGGGCATTTCTACAAATCCATATGAAGTCATAATATAGCTTGCTTAAGTAGCTCTAATTCATACTTAAGCATAAAATTAAAGGTGATTACTCTCACCTTTTTTTAAAAATTATTAATTCTTTTCTTGTAATTTTATACATTTATGAGTTATACTGTTAATGTGGTATTATGAAGAAAAGAATTTTTATTATGTTATTTATTTTATTTATTAGTTGTTTATCAATATGTATTCTCTATACTTTAAATATTATTCCTCATTTAAAATATAGTAATAAAGATTTTAATATTACAAGATATATTAGTAAAATAGATAAAGATAATGATGGGGTAGACGATGTTACAGATATTTTAAAAAATACTAAAGCATATCTTGCTACTAACCCTGAGTATAAAAGCAAATATTATTCTACAGGTTATCCTAATGATAAATATGGAGTATGTACTGATGTTGTTGGCTTTGCTCTTTTAAATGCTGGTTATGATTTAAGAGAACTTGTTAATGAAGATATAATTAATAATAGAGATAATTATAATATAGAAGTCATTGATAAAAATATTGATTTTAGACGAGTTAATAATTTAAATGTTTATTTTAAAAATAATTCGCTAAACTTAACTTTAGATGTTAAAGATATTGATAAATGGCAAGCAGGAGATATAGTAGTTTTTAAAAGACATATAGGTATTTTATCAGAACATAGAAATAGTAAAGGAATACCTTTTGTATACCATCATAACCGAGTAAATCAAAAAAATTATGAAGAAGATATTATAAGAGAAAATGTAATAGGACATTATAGAATTAGTTAAATGGAGGATAAATGGAAGTATATTTAAATGAAAAATTAGTTAATGTTAAAATAATAAGAAGGAATAATAAAAATATATATTTTAGATTTGATAAAGATTTAAATTTAGTTGTTAGTGCTAATAAATTAGTACGATTAAAAGATATTGAAAGTCTAATTAATAAGAATAGTGATTCTTTAGCTAAAATGTATGATAAATGTTTAAAAGCTAGATTAAAAGAACAAGAATTTTGGTATTTAGGTAATAAATATAATGTTATATATGATGGTGATAAAGATATAGAATTTGCTGGTGATAATATTATATGTAAAGATGAAGATACATTAAATAAGTTTATAAAAAAACAAACTATCCAAATATTTAGAGAAGAAGCAGATAAATTAAAGTCAATAATTAAAACTCCTAATTTTACTTTAAAGATTAGAAAAATGAAAACTAGATGGGGTGTATGTAATTATAAAAATAATATTATAACTCTTAATTATGCTTTAATTAAATATCGTAAAGAATTATTAAGATATGTTATTGTTCATGAAATGTGTCATTTTTATTATCATAATCATGGTAAAGAATTTTGGAATATGGTAAGTGAATATTATCCTAATTATAAAGAAGCAAGAAAGGAATTAAACAATCAATGAAGATAGAAAGTATTAATAATAGTAAAGTAAAGGCTTGGCTTAAATTACAAAATAAGAAATATCGGGATGAAGAAAATTTATTTTTAATTGAAGGAGAACATTTACTTAAAGAAGCTTTAAAAGTTAATTTAGTTAAAGAAATAATAAGTTCTGATATATCTTTTAAAGTTGATGGTATTCCTTTTTATGAAGTAACACCTTTAATTATCAAAAAAATATCTATGCAAGTAAGTGGAACTAATGTTATCGCGGTTGTAAAAAAAATCCCCGAAAAAGAAATTTTAGGTAATGTTTGCATGCTTGATAATATTCAAGACCCAGGTAATCTAGGAGCTATTATTAGAAGTGCAACAGCTTTTAATATTGATACGTTAGTATTAAGTTTAGATACCGTTGATTTATATAATGAGAAAGTTATTAGAGCAAGTGAAGGTATGATTTTTCATTTAAATATTATTAGGAGAGATTTAAATAATATTATTTGTGATTTAAAAAAGAAGGGTTATACTATTTATGGAACAGATGTAAATAAGGGCCATGACTTAAAAAATATTGTCTTTAATGAAAAATCATGTATCATAATTGGTAATGAAGGAAAGGGGATGAGTAATACTCTTAAAAGTTCTTGTCATGAATTAATTAATATAGTGATATCTAAAGACTGTGAGAGCTTGAATGCTAGTGTTGCTAGTAGTATAATATTTTATGAGCTAGATAGGAGTAAATAACATGAAGAGATTTGATACAAGAAAAGCCCTTAAATTAGAATTAAAAGAAGAATTTATTTTTGAATTAGTTAAAAGACAGCTAGAGAGCAAACTTGATATATTTAATATTATAATTAGACCATTTAGAAATAAAAATGAATTAAATTTTTTAATTGAGTATGATAACTATAATAATAAAAGAAGTGGCTTTGTTTTAACCGAGCGTAGTTTTAAAAAAATAATAAAGGAAGCTTTACTTCAAAAATATCCACAAAGTAGAGTTGATATAATTGCGAAACCTACAAAATTAAAGTATAATATATATTATAAAGGAGAAAATACTGAGGCTAATTTAGTTAGAGTACGTAAAAATTAATTATGGAGTATATATATTTAGGTAAAATAGTTAATACACATGGAATTAAAGGAGAAATAAGAATTATTAGTGATTTTGATAAAAAAGCACAAGTATTTAATGTTGGATTTAATATTTATATTGGCGAAGAAAAGATAAAAGAAGTTATTAATTCCTATAGAAAACATAAAAACTATGATATGATTACTCTTAAAAATATTAATAATATTAATGATGTTTTAAAATATAAGGGTAAAAATGTTTATATTCTAAGAGAAGATTTAAGTTTAAATAATGAAGAGGTCTTATTAAGTGAATTAATTAATTATAAAATTATTAATAATAATATTTGTTATGGAAAAGTACTTGATATATATAAAAATAAAAATAGTATATTATTATACATTAAATATAAAAAAAATTATTATATTCCATATTTACCGGAATTTATTAACAAAATAGATAAAAATAAAAAAGAGATATTAGTTCTAAGAGTAGGAGAATTATTATGAGATTTGATATATTAACTTTATTTCCTAGTATTATAGAGTCTTATATAAATGAAAGTATTATTAAAAGAGCTAAAGATAAAAAAATACTAGAAATAAATATTATTAATATAAGAGACTTTACATTATTAAAAAATGGACAAGTAGATGATACTCCTTTTGGGGGAGGTTCGGGTATGGTGCTTATGTGTGAACCAGTAGTTCGAGCTATTGAAAAGGTGAGGGATGATGATGCTTTAGTTTATTTACTTAGTCCTCAGGGACAAGTTTTTAATGATAATTTAGCTAAAAAAATGGTTAATACATCAAAACATATTATACTTGTATGTGGCCATTATGAGGGATTTGATGAGAGAATATTAAATTTTGTTGATGGAGAAATAAGCATTGGGGATTATGTTTTAACAGGAGGAGAACTTCCAGCCCTTGTTGTACTTGATGCAATATCAAGATTTATTCCTGGAGTTATAAAGGAAGAATCTTTCCTAAATGAATCTTTTAAAGATAATTTATTAGATTATCCAGTATATACGAAGCCAAGAGACTTTCGGGGGTTTAAAGTACCAGATATCTTGTTAAGTGGAGACCATGCAAAAATAGCAAAATACCGGGAAGAAGAAAAGTTAAGAGTAACAAAAGAAAAAAGACCAGATTTATTAAAGTAGGTGGGGAAATGAAAAGTTTTGTAATAAAAAAAATAGATTCTATATTAGAGTTAGATGAACCTTTAACTCAAATTGAGGGGTTTAAATATATTCCTAAAGTTAAAAATAAATTAAAAGTAAATCAAATGATTGTAGTTAATCCTGAGATTATTTATAGTTTAGTTGACTTTAGTTTTAATAAAAAATATAAAAAAATATTAGAACTTTATTTATTAATATTACAAAATGAGGAAAATTCTACATCTGATGGTAATTTAATGGAAATATTAAATGAAATAGCAAGATTGAGGTCTATTTTAATTAGAAAATATCAAAAATTTTTAAGTAAACAAGCAACAGAAAAGTTTTTAAAAAAATTAAAAATAATTGAAAATGAAGTTAGAGCAAAAATAATTGATTATAATATTATGCATAAAATAGAATTAGAAGAAGAAAAAACAAAAGGTAAAGGAAGATAATGTATAATATTATAAATATTAGTTAATACTAAAAAAGGAATAAAAAGGGCTTGAATTAATTTAGAAAATAAGTTATAATGCTTAATAGTTAGTTGACTTCGTAGCTCAGCTGGATAGAGCAATCGCCTTCTAAGCGATCGGTCGAGCGTTCGAATCGCTCCGAAGTCACCATAAAGAATTTTAACTCTCTATTTTAGGGAGTTTTTTCTTACTCTGTTAGTTATGCTGAATTTTTACCAACTTTTAAAAAAATTTATTTTTTCGGTTCTTAAACATTAAGGGCGGTAATTTAACTTTTAAGTTATCATGTAAATAAATAATTAGGTGTTTTAAAAAAAGTGACGAAATCATGTTTCCGTCGCTTTTTAAAGTGTAAGTACTCCTATTAATATTTAAGCTAAACTTTTTATTTCTTTCATAGATAAACCTGTATATTTTTTTATCATTTTTAAATCAACATTATCGTTTAACATATTTTGAGCTATTTTTTGTATTCCAAGAGTTTCGCCTTTTCTTATACCTTTGTTCTCCGCAATATAATCAGCCCAATCTGCAAATATCTTTTTTGTTTGTTCGTCATTAATATATTCCTCATATTGTTTATCTGTTTGCATAATAACCTCATTTCTATGTTATAAATCATTTTTATAATATAATATTTATTACTTTATTTAGCTTAATTATTAAAATTAAAGAAAAACAGATATTATTAAATTTAAATATCTATTTTTAATAATTAATACTTATGCTAAGCTTTTTATTTCTTTCATAGATAGGCCTGTTGCTTTAGCTATATCTTTTTTAGACATATTAAGTTTTAATAAATTTTTTGCTATCTCATATGCTTTTTCTAAAGAACCCTGGGCAATACCCTTTTTTATTCCAAGAGTTTCGCCTTGAGCAAGTCCTTTTCTAAGGCCCTTATTCTCAGCAACATAATCAGCCCAATCTGCAAATATTTTCTTTGTTTGTTCGTCATTTACATATTCTTCACACCAATTATCAAATTTCATAAGTAACGCATCTCCTTTCGCAATTTTCTTTCTTTCTTCGGCAGTTTTTGCACAAATAAATTTAAGCCATCTTTGTTTTAAGTTGTCTTTATCATATATCATTTTTTTTAAGGTGTCAAGCCTATAATATTTTATTTGAAATATATTTGAATATATTTCATTATTTTTAGCATCTTTTACTGACATAGTATTTTCTACCATTTTTTCGATTAAATCTTTTGGTGTTACATCGTCTACTATATTTATTTGAATTACTTTCTCTAGTTTTTTATAACTTTTCTTTCCTCGATTAGTTCGAGTCGAGAATATTCTCATAATATAATACATAGATTTATCAAAAGAATTTCTATCAAATGAAGAATAAGCTTCTAAATTTATTATATGCCCATCAAACTTGATTATGACGTCACCTCGAACAGACCTATCGTTACTTTTAGTTTTAGCTAAAACACTTTCATATTCTACTCTAATTTCTACACTTTCCAAATATTCTTTAGTAAAATCAGTAAAACATGACAAAAAGTAAATAAGTATATTTCTGTTATCTGGGTGAGCAAAAGCTTCTTTAAATAGTAAATCATCACTTAACTTTAAAAAGACTTTTTCTTTTGCTTTCATGAATTTCCTCCTTTCAGGGGCATATAATAACATAAAAAAAGTGCAAAATTTGTCGTTCTATGGGAAAAATCGGTGTTTTAAGCAAAAAATTAAAAGTAATTCTATAATTTTCTAGTTTTAAAAAATGTTTTTTCTATATTTTAACAGTGATTTGTTAAAATATTTATATTATAATTTACAAAAAATATTTTAAATAGTATAATAAATAATAGAAAGAGGTATATATATGGTAAAGAAAATTAGTCTAGTGATACTTATTTGTTTAGCTTTATGTGGCTGTGGAACTAAAAATAGTTTAGCGAAAGGGCAAATTGAGAATTATATTTATGAAGAAACTAAGGATGAAACTAATTATGTTAAAATAGTAGTTAATGGAGATAAAGTAGTTTTAGCAGAGTTATATCCTGATGTAGCACCCATTTCTGTTGCCAATTTTAAAAAATTAGTTAAAAAGAATGCTTATGATAATCTAATTTTCCATCGTGTTGTTAAAGATTTTGTAGTCCAAACAGGAGAGCTTACAACAAAAGTAGATACAATTAAGGGTGAGTTTAGCAGTAATGGGGTAAAAAACACTTTAAAACATGATAAAGGCATTTTATCTATGGCACGAGCTCAAGATTATAATTCCGCGAGTAGTCAGTTCTTTATTTGTGTAAATGACAATGAAAATATAGGTTATTTAGATGGGGAATATGCCGCATTTGGTAAAGTAATCGCAGGGTATGAAAATATTGAAGAAATATCTAAAGTAGAAACAGACGTTTATGATAAACCAATAGAAGAACAAACTCTTAATAGTATTAGATTTGTAAAATTAAGTGATAATTAACTTTCTTTAAAGGTAGCAATTATTTTATCATTAACTTTAAAAATAACATTATCAATATTTAAAGTATCTTTAAGTGATAAAGCAATCGAATATTTAACTTCTTCTAATATATCATCTTTATTTAAATTTAATATATCATTATTAAAGCTTAAAGCTATTTCATTTTCTAAAGTCTCATAATTTAAAAGAAGAACACTAGAAGCTAAATAACTCATTAAATTAGTCTCATATATGGGACTACTTTTTAATTCTTCAATAATTATTTCTATCTTATTATTTTTATTATTATCTATTTTAGTTACAGGAATATAATAAGTTAAATCATTTTCTTTTCCAACATAATAAATAGTAGTTTTAGAAGAATCTTTAAGACTAGATATATCATATACTTTATTAATACCAAAATTTCTATTTAAAGTACTCGGAAGTTTAATTTTTGATTTAGGAAGTTCTATTAATTTATTATCTTCAATAAATATCATGATATCTTTAACTTCTTTAATTTCTGTTAAAGTATAAACTAAAGCTTCAATTAGTTTTTCTTCATTATTTTCTGTAACATCTAAAAATTCTTTAGAAAAATTAATCTTTAATAAATTATTATCTAAAGTAATACTTAATATTCTTGTATTTTTAGGAATAATTTGTTTAAAATTTTGGGGTATAGTATCTATATTATTACCAATTGTAAGAGAGTTTATTAATTCTTTAATTTTAGATAAAGTATCATTTTTGGTACTTACAAAAGTAGTTCTTACAACATAATTATCTTTATTTATTAAATAAATAGGGCTTTTATCTACTTCAACATAGTTAATAATTTTAGATATTTCAGCATTTTTGCTTGGAAAAAAATATAAAATACCTACGATTAATAGGGCAACAGAATAAACTACTATTCTTCTTTTTAAACAGTTTTTAAGCATAATTATTCACCAATATAAATATATGATAATCTAATTTAAAAAATCTCCAAAAAGGAGATTAAATTACAAAGTTATTTCGCCTAATTTAAGTAATTCAACAACGGCTCCAGCACGTCCTTTAACTTCTAATTTTTGCATCGCATTAGATATATGATTACGAACAGTTTTTTCACTTATGTTTAATTTATATGCAATATCTTTAGTTGATTGATTTTTTACTAATAAATTAAATATTTCTTGCTCTCTTTTAGTCAAAATACTTCTTGTCATATATACCTTCCTTTCACTTTATGATGTATCTAGTGTATTTTATGAAAGAAAGACTAAATTGGTTATATAAAGGGCCTAGATATCAAATTTAACTGTAATATATTTATTATCTTGATATAGACTTCCAACAGTTCTAATAATATTATTAGCTAAAGTGGCATCATGAGTTTTACTAGCAATTGTTATTTTAATAGTATTATTTTCAATATTTACATAAGAATCTAATTTAAAATTTTCTTTTATTAATTTTCTAATTGTCTCTTTTTCTCCTTCTAATTTATTTATATTTTGTAAATCTTCATAAGCTTTATTTTTTTCTTCTAAAGTAGAGGTATTATCAAGTAGAATATCCTCAAGTTCTTCTATTTTGGCAATCATTTCTTCTTCACTAGCAACTTTAAGAGCAATAAGAGTATCACTTTCTTCAATAACTACCTCAGCATCTTCTTCTTGCTTGTCTATTTTAAGAGTAGACAGGGTATCTTCACTCATAGTTAAATAATAAATACTTAATACCATAATAATGGAAAAAAGAGTTATGAACCATAAATTTTGTTTATTAATCATTTCTATATCCTTTCTAAATTTAATATATTATATGACCATTATTTAATAAGTATGAATAGACAATTAGTTTAAAATTTGATAAAATAAATTTGAGGTTTAATTATGATAGAAATTTTAGTATATGGTTTTTTAATATTTATAAGCTGTTCTTTTATAGGTTATTTTATTGAAGTATTTTGGATATATTTAACAACTAAAAAATTAGTTAATCGGGGCTTTTTATGTGGGCCTGTTATTCCTGTTTATGGTTTTGGGGCTTTACTTATATTAATTTTATTATTAAGATATCATAATGACCCCGTTGTAGTATTTATTTTTGGAATTATTATTACAAGTAGTCTAGAGTATTTTACATCATTTTTATTAGAGAAAATATTTCATAATAAATGGTGGGATTATACTGATAAACCATATAATTTAAATGGTAGAATATGTCTTACAAATTCTTTTGCTTTTGGTATTCTTGCTTTATTAATTATTTATTTAGTAGCACCATTTTTTTCATTTTTATTTAGTTTAGTAGATTTTAAAATATGTTTAATACTCGCACTTATAACTTTTATTATCTTTATTAGTGATGTTATTTATTCTACTGTTATTGCATATAATCTTCGCAATAGAATAATAATAGTAGAAGAACTTAAAAATGAAAAATTAGCATTAATACCGGTTATATTTGAAAAGAAGTTAAAAGAATCTATTGAAGGATTTAAAGCATTTCCAAGTAGATTATTAAAAGCATTTCCTGATTTAGAGAAAAAATATCATAGTTCATTTGAAATTATGAAGAAATATCGAGACCAATTAAAAGAGATTAAACAAGAATTAAAAAAACAGAAAAAGGCTAGAAAATAGTCTTTTTATTTTAGATATTTTGGAGAATCTATTCTTCCAAGAAGATAGTCGGCAGAGATGTTATATTTTTTGCATATAGTATAAAGGAAAGGTGTAGCTATTAAATGTTTTCCATTTTCATAGTTAGTAATAACTGGGTGTACAGTATTAAGTATATTTGCAAGCTCTACTTGAGTTAAATTCTTTTCTTTTCTAAATTCCTTCAAACGACTTCCAATTTTTTTCCTGTCTATTTCTTTATTTATATCGCGGTACTGCATACTTTTAGTAAAATCAAAAATATAGTCAATAGAAACGTCAAAATAATTACATATATTAATTAAATGTTTCAAAGGAATATTATCGTTTTCTTTTTCATAATGACAGTATGTTTTATTACTGATATTAATTATTTTTGCCAGTTCTATCTGAGTTATATTTTTTCTTCCTCTTAAATATTTCAATTTTTCGCCGTAATTCATTTAAAATCACCAAGAATATTGTCTCATATATGTTAGAATAGGCAATTTATTTCCGAAAATAGCTACATTTATGTTGACTTTTGGAGTTTTTATGTATATAATTTTAGTATAAGTTAGAAATTTCTAATATAATTGATAATTAATCAATTAAGAAAGAAAGGTTGATATGAAATTAGAAAAGTTAAGTAGAGGAAGATTTATTAAAACAAGTATAATTGTTTTAGTGGTTATAAGTATATTTGGAGTTATATTTATAAATAGAAGTAAAGCTAAATATAGAGTTACACAAAGTATACAGGTAGTAAGTGGGGAAGTTAATTATAAAGTGCCTGATTTAAATGTATTAGCACTTTATAAGCAAAAAAGTAAAGGTGATACAAGTGAAAGTAACTATGAGAGTATTACTGATGTGCCTGCAAGTGGTTATACAGTTAATGCTGACAAAAGCTATTGCACTATTGCTGGAAATGATGCTAAACTTAAAGATATACCAATGGAATATAAAGATGGCAGAGTAAGTATTAGTATTAATAAGAAAGGTACTAAGTGTTATGTATATTTAGATATAGACAATAGCATAAAAGTACCGAATTTATTAGCAAGCTTAAAGGTAAATAGCACAAGTGATGGATGCCCTGCATATGAGGATGCACCATCAGTAACAACTACTGAAACAAAAGCTTTATTCTGTAAAGGGAAAGACGATTTTGGAGATACGTATTATTTTAGAGGAAACCCAACAAATAACTGGGTTAAAATTGGAAACTTCTACTGGAGAATAATAAGATTTAATGGTAATGGAAGTATAAGATTAATTTATTCAGGAAGTGGAAGTGCTCAGACAAGTGGAACAGGTACTCAATTAAGTTCTACTTCTGCATATAATAATTCAGCTAATAATGCACAATATGTTAAGTATGATAATAGTACTATAAAAGGTGTATTAGATAGTTGGTATAATACTAACTTAAAGAGTACTTATGGAAGTAAGATGGATGGAAGTGCAGGTTTCTGTAATGATGCCGATAACGGAACATATAATAGTGGTGTACAATATTTTAAACCTTATGATAGATTATATACCAATAAAAAGCCAACATTTAAATGTGGAACGCCGACAACTAATTTATATACAACAAGTGGAGGAACAAAAGGTAATCAAAAATTAACAAACCCAATCGGTTTAATTACGGTTGATGAAGCAAGCTTTGCGGGTGGACTTTATGGTACAGCTAATTCAGGTTATTATTTATATACTAATCAAGCTTATTGGACAATGTCTCCGACTCACTATGTTAGCGGTGGTAGCGCGCTCGTGCTCATTGTGAATAGCAATGGCTCCCTCTACTACGGCCCTGTTCACAACACCACGAATGGTGCCCGTCCTGTCATAAATCTCAAGGCAGACACTACCTTTAAAGAAGGCGGAACAGGCACTTCTACCAATCCATATGTAGTCGTAATCTAACTTGCTTAAATAGCTCTAATATCATATTTAGGCAAGATTAAGGTGGAACTTTCCCCAATAAAAGATACTGTTTAATTAATTTGCAGTATTTTTTATATTTATATTAAATAAATGTTTCACTCCAAAAAAACTCCACATTTCAGTTTTTTTGGAATAGATAATTGCTAAAGTCTTTAAAATATAGTAAAATATATTTGAAAGGATGTGCCAATATGGAAATAAAAAGAGATTATTACTTAAATAAACTTATAGAAGCTCAAAATGATGGCCTTATAAAAGTTATCACAGGCATTCGTAGATGTGGTAAGTCATATTTGCTTAATAATTTATTTTATGAATATCTTTTAAATAACAATGTAGAAGAAAATCATATAATAAAAATTGCTTTAGACGATTCTGATAATGAAGATTTATTAATTCCTAAAAATTTAAGTAAATTTATTAAAGAAAAAATAATAGATAAAAATACATATTATGTTATATTAGACGAAATTCAATTTGTTGATAATTTTGAAGGTGTTTTAAATGGCCTTTTAAGAATATCAAATATAGATATCTATGTAACAGGAAGTAATTCCAAATTCCTATCTTCTGATATTATCACAGAATTTAGGGGTAGAGGAGAAGAAATTAGAGTTTACCCTTTATCTTATTATGAGTTTATGTCTGTATATGAAGGTGATAAATTTGATGGTTGGGTAGAATACATAACTTATGGAGGTTTACCTCTAGTTGTCTCTATGAAAAATGACGAACGAAAAACAAATTATTTAAAAGAGCAGAGAAAAAATGTTTATATAAATGATGTTACCGAAAGAAATGGTATAAAAAATGATGCTGAGCTATTTACTTTAGTTGAAATAATTGCCTCAAGTATAGGCTCTTTATCTAACCCTAAAAAACTTTCTGATACTTTTAAATCAAATGCTGGAATAAATATTGATTCTAAAACTATTAGTTTATATTTGAAATATTTAGAAGAAGCATTTATAATTGAAAAAGTTGAAAGATATGATATTAAAGGAAAAAAATATATGAATACACCATATAAGTTTTATTTTAGTGATTTAGGTATTAGAAATTCTTTTATTAATTTTAGACAACATGAAGAACCACATATCATGGAAAATATAATATATTTAGAATTAAAAAGACGTGGGTTTAGTGTAGATGTTGGAGTAATAGAATCAAAAGAAAGAAAAGGAAATGAATACATTTATAAACAATTAGAAGTAGATTTTATTGCCAATAAGGGAAATAATAAAATATATATACAATCAGCTTTTAGTATGCCAACTGAAGAAAAAATAGAACAAGAAGAAAGGTCTCTTTTAAAAATTAGTGATTCATTTAGAAAAATTATAATTGTTAAAGATTATATAAAAAGAACTAGAGATGAAAATGGAATAATCACAATGAGCATATTTGATTTTTTACTTGACCCAAATAGTTTAGATTATTAAATGATGTTTCACTCCAAAAAAATAAGTTTAATATCTTAAAATATCTTTTTAATATTCTTAATATCTAAATAAACAATAACCATAATATCTAATATTTCCGCGATAACTAAAGCATACATTCCTATATGACAAAAAGATAATATAAAGATAGAAAGTAATTTTACTATTATCGCAACTGTTGTAATATACATACAAGTTTTAAACTTCCCACATGCTTGTAATACACTTTGAAGAGGGCCTTCTAAATAAAATAAAACAAAAAAGGGAGCTAATATTTTAATATAAGTAGAGCCATTTAAAGTATTATATAAAGTAAGTAATAAAGTATCTCTAAAAATAAATATTAAAGAAGAAAAGAATATTCCAACTCCTAAAGATAATATTAAAGCTTGTTTATATCTTCTTTTTACCATTTTTATATTATTACTATAATAATATTTAGTTATTTCAGGAAGTAAAGAAGAAGATATTGCTTGAATAAAAAAAGAAGGCATAGCAAGTAAACTAATAGAATAAGCATTATAAGCTCCATATTCATTTAAGATATAATCCATCGAATAACCCATAAATAATAGTATATTAGTTAAAATAATAGGCTCAAAGAAAAAGCCAATATTCCCAATTAAACGGGAAGAAACAGTAGGTAGTGATATTTTAATTATTTCTTTAGTAGTTATTAAATCGGGTTTTAAATCTTCTTTATTAATAACAAAATGTTTAGGTAAAAAGAATAAAAAAGTAATAATAGAAATAGTTTCTGATGCTACACTTAAAAGAATAAGTCCACATACTGCATGCGTAATACTTTTAAGAGTAAGTGGAGGAATAATAATAAATATTAAGATAATTCTAATAATTTGTTCTAATATATTTGATATAGTATGAGGTATCATTTTTTGTTTACCATAAAAATAACCTTTAAGAATACTTGATAAAGAAACAAAAGGAAAAGTAAACACCATCGCAAGTAAAAGAACACTACATCTTTTATCATGTAATAAATTAAGAGCAATAAAATCTTTAGTTAAAAAAGTAATTATAATCATTAAAATATTAATAAATATAGTAATAAATGTTGCATTACTAAGTATTCTTAAACTTTTATATTTTGCTTCACTTACAAGTTTTGATATAACTATTGGAAGAGATAATGTTGCAATAGTAAGCATTAAAGAATATGTTGGCATAACTAAAGAATATAAATTAATAGCACTAGTACCTACCATTCTTGTATATATAATACGTATTAGAAAACCTAATATTTTTGTAATAAAACCACCAATTAATAAAATAAATGTCGCACTTAAAAATTTGTTATTTTTCATATATTCTCCTTTAAAAAAAGTGATTTATATTATATAATAAATATATAACTTAAAAAAAAAATTTATGACTTAAGAGGTGCTTTATGGAAGATTTTAAATTTAAAGATTTAGAAGATTTATATAATAGAATATTTCCTGCTTTAAAATCAAAAGTAAGTGAATTTAAAATTAAAGGTTATAAATATATTAAAGAAATAGATATATGGAATTATTTAAAGACATATAAATGGGAAACTGCCCAAGATTTAGATTTAGCTTTAATGGTCGATGATATATTAAATGTTAGAGTAGAAGATATAAATAATTATATTGTAAGCTTAAGGAGGGAAGATTATGCTAAGTAAAATGGAAGATTCTATTACTTTTGAAATTGTTTATGAAAAGATAAAGAAAAATATTTTAGATACTAATGATTTATTAAAGATTAAAGAAGCATATTATTATGCTTTAGATAAACATAAAGGAATGAAAAGATTAAATGGCGAAGAGTTTATTACGCACCCCCTTCATGTTGCCGAGATTGTAAATGATTTAAATGTTGATGCAACAACTATTATTGCAAGTTTACTTCATGAAGTTTTAAATACTGGAGAAATACCTTTACAAGAAATAGAAGATAAATTTGGTAGTACTGTTGCAACCATTGTTGATTCTTTAAATAAAATAAATAAATTAGAGTTGGTTGATTCTTCAGAATCTAGTGCGATATATTTAAGAAAAGTTTTGGTTGGACTTGCAACAGATGTAAGAGTACTTTTTATTAAACTCGCGGATAGACTTCATAATATGCGAACTAATTATGCAATAAATCCTAAAAAGCAAAAAGATAAAGCTTATGAAACCCAAGCAGTATTAATACCTATTGCCCATCGTTTAGGAATTAATTCAATTAAAAGTGAACTTGAAGATTTATGTTTATATTATACTAAGCCTGATGTTTATAATGATATATTAGAAAAGTTAGAAGAAACAAGAGAAGCTCTTAATGATTCTTTAAATGAAATGCAAGAAAGTATTACTAATATTTTACAAGAACAAGGGTTAAAATTTAAAATAAAGGGAAGAGTTAAAAGTGTACATTCTATTTATAATAAATTATCTAAGGGTAAAAAATGGAATGAAATATATGATATATTAGCTTTAAGAATTATTTTAGATAAAGTAAGTGATTGTTATATGGCAGTAGGACTTGTTCATGCCAAATATAGACCTATTCCTAAACGTTTTAAAGATTATATTGCTATGCCTAAAGCTAATATGTATCAAAGTTTACATACTACTGTTTTTGGGGTTGATGGCCATTTATTTGAGGTTCAATTTAGAACATTTGAAATGGACGAACTTGCCGAGAAAGGTATGGCTTCTCATTGGTCATATAAAGAACATGGAACAAAGAAAGTTCAACATATTATGGAACAAAAACTAGAGATGTTTCGTAATTTAATTGAAACTAATGAAAATCAAGATGACTTTTCTTTTGCAAGTGATGTTAATAGTGATATGCTTGCCGAGATGATTTATGTTTTTACACCTAAAGGAGATGTTGTAGAATTACCACGGGGTTCTACTCCGGTTGATTTTGCTTATCGTATTCACTCAGATGTCGGAGATAAAACAATCGGAGCTATCGTTAATGATAATATAGTACCTTTAAATCATGAGCTTGATAATAATGATATAGTTAAAATTAAAACAAATAATATGGCAACACCTAATAAAGATTGGTTAAGTTTTGTTAAAACTAGTCAAGCTAAAAATAAAATTAAATCTTATTTTAGTAAACAAGAAAGAATATTCTTAACTAATAAAGGAAAAGATATATTAGAA
Source organism: uncultured Bacilli bacterium (assembly GCA_947626695.1). GTDB lineage: Bacteria > Bacillota_I > Bacilli_A > RF39 > UBA660 > Caccenecus. The sequence continues at coordinate 16,843 of CANQTE010000022.1, forward strand.
AAAGAACTTAGAAAGAAAAAATTATCTATTAGTGATTCTTTAAATGAAGAAAATGTTAAGAAAATTACTAAAGAATTAAAACTTAAAAGTTTAGAAGATATTTATTTATCTATTGGAACACTTAGATATACCGCGGGCTTTATTATAAGTTTAATAAATGATAATAAAGAAACTATTGAAGATGCATTAATTGAGAAAGTAAATAATCATAGTACTATATCTAAAACTTATAAAAATGATATAATCGTGGCCGGTATTCCCGAAATACTTGTTAATATAGCTAAGTGTTGTAAACCTGTAAGAGGAGATGAAATTGTTGGCTATGTAACTAAAGGACAGGGAGTAACAGTTCATAAAAAACTTTGTCCTAATATAAGTGATGAAAAAGAAAGATTAATTGAAGTTAGTTGGAATAAACTTGCAAATGATACTTCTTATTTAACTGATTTAAGTATTGAAAGTGATAATAATAAGAATTATTTAACAGATATTATTGGAATAATTACTAAAAGAAATGGTTATATAGATTCATTAAAGACTACCTATTATAAAATGAGTGTTTTATATGAATTAACTCTAAAGGTTAAAAATAAAGAAGAACTTAATACTATTATAAGAGATTTAGAAAATTTATCTTATATTATAAGTGTTAAAAGAGGTCGAGCATGAGAGTAATAATTCAAAGAAGTAAAAATTCAAGTGTAAGTGTCGATGGAAAAATTGTTGGGAAAATAAATTTTGGCTTAGTTATACTTGTTGGCTTTACTTATAATGATAATGAAGAAATAATAAAAAAGATAGTTAAAAAAATAATTAACTTAAGAATATTTGATGATGAAAATAATGTTATGAATAAATCATTATTAGATGTTAAAGGGAGTATTTTATCTATTAGTCAGTTTACTTTATATGCAAATACTAAAAAGGGGAATAGACCATCATATATTAATGCTTTAAATAGTAAAGAAGCTATTTTACTTTATCAAAAATTTAATGAAGAATTAAAAAAATATGTTCCGGTTGAAACTGGTATTTTTGGAGCAGAAATGCTTGTTAGTATTAATAATGATGGACCAATTACAATAGCTATAGAAGAAAATAATTAATATTTATATTTTATGGTCATATATTTTATTTAGAAAGGATTTTATATGTTTACAAATAATAAAATTAAAAAAACGAGTTTAGAAGAAGTTATATCATATAGTAGTTATTTAGGATTTGGAGAAGATTCAGAGTATATTGGTTATTTAGTGAATATTCTCGTAGAATTATTTAGAAAAAAGATTAAAAATATTAATAAAAATGCTGATTTAAATATTTTAGATTTAAGATTTAAAAAAGAGGAAATAAAGAATTTAGGTCCCTTTTATGAAGATTGTTTAGATTTTAAAGAAAACGTAACTTTAAGCATTAATGGCGCATCTTTTCATTTAGATAAATATGGAGAAATTTTGGGAGATACATCAGAGTATATAGGGAAAAATATACTAGAAATACCAGAGCTTAAAGATAATATTTGGTGGTTATATAAACAAATATTAGTTTCTAAAATATATCAAGCAGTTTATAGTAGTATTAATTATAAATATGGTAAAAAAATAGCTCAAATTTTTGAAGTAGTTAATGAAGATTATATTCATTATGAAGAAGAATTAAAAATAAGACTAAAAGATTTAAGTTTACCTGCACCTGTTTTAGTTCGAACAAAATCACATAGATAATAATTAGATGATGTTTAATTAAATAAAAAA
>CANQTE010000023.1 GCA_947626695.1 uncultured Bacilli bacterium
AAAGTAGAAAATAAATACTTAAAAAAATATTTCGTCAAAATAAATAGCTTTCCCTAAAGAATTTTTAATTGCCTTTCTTGCAAAACTTGTTAATTTAACACAAGGTTCAGTACTATCTTCACCTATAAATTTATATCTATCAATTATAAAATATTGAGTAATAACAGTCATTTTATACGGTAATCGAATACCAAGATTATATAATCCATTATATTGATTTCGTACTATAAAAGGGTTATCTCTAACTATAAATTCTTTAATTTTAACTAATTTCTTTAATTCTAATTTAAATTTTTTAATATTATCATTATAAATACTATCTTTTAAAACACCAACAATAATATTATTAGAAATGTTAATATCAAACATATCTAAGTTAATAGCTTTTCCTAAAGTATCAAGAATTTCTTTACTTTCTTTACTATTTATTGTTACATCTTTATCATAAGGTAAATAATCAGAAATAACATCACTCGTATCTTTATATATTGTAAATACCTTTATTATTCCTCCAGCCAAATTTCCTTTCCACCAACATTTTGAATAATCATTATCCATCATAAAACCTCCTAATCTACAAAAAACAATAAAGCAGGACCAAGTTCATTTTTAATGCACTTTTGAGCAAATCTATTTAATAAAATTATTGTAAACCACTCATTATCGACATACTTATCACACTCTCTAGCAAAAGTATAACACTGAGTAAATACCTGAAAATCAGTTTCCTGTAATTTTTCAAAAATAACAAATTTATAATCTCTAAAAAGAGAACACTCCTCTAATATAAAATTTTCCTGCTTATCTTCATACTCATAAAATAATTCATGCTTAATATCTGGACATATTTCGATTACTTCTCCTATTAACTCATTAATATGCTTAAACATAAAATCTTTTTTTAATTCAGCAACAACAGAATTTTCACACTTAGATATTGAAAATAACTTATTATCTAAAGATTCAACTAAAAAATTATAAATATAATTTATATCTTCCTTATTTAAATCACCGTCGCTTTTCCCGTTTTTACGTTTAAAAATTGAAATTTTTTTAATTACTCCACATTGTAAATATCTAACCATAACTATACCTCATAAAAATGATAGCATATTTGCTATCATTTGTCAATCTTTATTTCTAGGTGATACCCTAAAACTTTTAAAATTTTAATAAATGTTGCTAAAGAAGCTGAATGCAAATTTTTTTCTAATCTCGCTATCGTGGACTGTGATAAACCTGTTTGTTTAGCTAATTCTCTTTGACTTACTTTTGAATTATATCTAATTTTAGAATATTCACATATTAAATTAAATTCTTCTTCACTTATTTCTTCTTCAGTAATAAATTTTTTTACTTTATTATCTAATTCTTCCATAATTAACTTAATACTTTATCCTATAACTAATATCTTTCATTTCACTAGTAGAAACAAACCCTGCAGGGGCACAAATTACATCTGGTATTCTATTTACTATATCAGCACAAGTAAGTTTTACAGTATCAGGCTTATTTATTGTTACAGTAGTATCACTATCTCCATATATAGTCCATGTATTAGTATCTACATCATCTTTATCATAAACTTTCCCAATAGATTCTGCTTCAATTGTTATTCCTTCTTCTGTTTCTAATATAGCAATCGCTGACATACCTGTTGCACACCCCGCACTTATATCCATTTGTAAAGTTTCACTATGGATATCTTCTTCCTTAATAACAGGAACAGTCTTACTACTCATTTTCTTAGGTGTTAATTTAAGCTTATCGGCAAGCCACCCAACTGTATTCCACATATAAGATGGTAAAAACTCTCTATTATTAATAATTTTCTCTCTTTCTTGTTCACTCATCTTATCACCACTTGCAATCTGTTCTTGAAATTCTTCTATTGTAAGTCCTGCCCCATGAACTTTAGCTAGTGCAATTCCATAATCTTCAACATTATAAGAACTACTTCCCTTTATTTTCTTTATATTATGCATAGAACCTGCAATAGTAGTAATCATATTACCCCAAAAAACATCTTGATAACCACACCCTGTTATTGTAACATTATTTGCTTTTGCAAGTACATCTAATTCATGATATAATGTTGGATTAGAATTTTTAGCATAAAAACACTCTTCTGAAGTAGTAATAACATTAACTCCATTAGTAATACAAACTCTAATTTCATCATTAACATCATTTAAATAACTCATAGTTGTAATAACCGCGATATCTGGTTTATTCTCATTTATTATCTCTTCTAATTTAGAAACATCATTTATAATAATTCCTTTTTTATCACTATCTATTATAACACTTATATCTTGTCCAATAATATCTATATTTTTATCAACCGCCCCAACAATAACTCCTCCTAAATCATAAATATACCTCATAATATATTTACTCATTTTACCACAACCTACTTGTATAACTTTAATTTGTTTCATTTAAATCAACTCCTTCATTCTTTATTATATCACTAAATTCTATTTTAAATCTTTCTATTTCTTTTCTTCTTGCATCATCATATATATTTTTCGCATTACATATCGCTTTATAAAAGTGTTTTAAAGTAACATTTTTTGTATTATCATATAAAGCAAAAGTAAAAGCATTCGCCACTATTGTTAAACATATATCTGGATATCTTGAAGCTATTTCATATACTCTTTTATATTCGTCTGTCATATCAACAATAAATCTCATAATTCTTTCTTTAACAAAATCTGTATAATTACACTTAACTCCAATTTGTTTTTCTAATTTAGGAATAGTTCCCATAAGTATTAAAACAGTTGTTTCTTTATCAACTTCAAGTACTTCTATCTTTTGAAATCTTCTTAAAAAGGCCCTATCCCTTAATATATAATGTTCATATTCTTCTGTTGTTGTAGCTCCAATCATTTTAATGGTACCTCTATCTAATCCTGCTTTTAACATATTAGCAAAATCAAGTCCTCCATTTTTATTAACTAAAAGATGTGTCTCATCAATAAAAACAATAACATTATCTTTACTAGCAAGTTCTTTAACTAATAAATCTATTCTATTTTCTGTTTCTCCATTAATTTCAGTATTCCCAATCAAACTTGTAATATTAATCTTAATAATTTGATAATTAAGAAGTACATCAGGTACATAACCCTTTATAATTCGATATGCCAGTCCCTCAACTATCGCAGTTTTACCAATTCCTGGTTTACCAACTAATAAAGCACTTTTCTCAGGAGTAAGTAATGTAAGTATCATCTCTTTAATTTCCTTATCTCTTCCTATCGCCGGATCTGTAATATATTCTTTATCAGTTAAATTCTCTCCATATCTTTCTAACATACTAATCTCATACATAATATACCTCTTTATTCTGTACTCCAAAGGCCATGTAAATTACAATATTCTAAAGCATTAATTACTTTTTCTGTATCATCTATCCTAAATTTTGAAATAGGCTCCATATTAGGCTTTAAGGCATTCTTTTTAATACCTTTATTAGTAATTAAATAAATCCATTTTATGTAATGTTCTTCTTCCATCGGGTGTTCAATTTCTCCTACTTTAACAGTTACAACACTATCATTAACTGAAACAATCGGTACATGTTTTTCTTGACTTGCATCTTTACTATTCGCGATTACTTTACACATAGACTTACCACAACAAATATTATCATCACTATCTGTAATTATATTTCCACATTCTAAACACATTAAATATTCTTTCATTATTATCACCAATCTAATTTTACCAAATATTATCTTTAAAATCTATTATTTATAAATACTTTCTTGAATTTGCTCTAACCCAACTTTATCTGTATAATTTATCTTAATTAATTTTGCTTCTTTAAATATATCTTCTATATCATCTTGTTCAAAATCTCTACTTATTTCATTTAAATTAATATTAAAGGTAAACTCATAATTTTTATTTGCTTCTACATTTAAAGCAAGTTCCCTGCTTACTCTTACTGTCTCTACATCATCATCTTGAAATCTCCTCAAAGTTAAATAAACATATTTATTATCATTACTCTCTATTAAATTTAAAACATTATAAGTTCTAATAAAACTAACATTATTATCTTGATTACTAGTATTATTATTAATATTAGTATCAACATTGTTAGTATTATTGCTATTATTAACATTTTTTGTTAAGATATTATAATTATCTTGATTAACATATATAGTTTTATATATTTTAAAATCATTAATATATATCTTTTTATTTCTTAATCCTGAAATAAATGCTTTTAACATATCTACATTCCAAGTAAAATTTTCTATATCTTCATCTAAACATATAGAGCCATTATAACAATTATCAAGTTCTATTTCTACTCTTAATCTATTACTATAATCAGGATATTTATATTCTATTTTAACTACATCTCCTAAAGTATTATCAAGCTTTATTTCATTATACCCCCGTATCTTTAAATTATCTCTCATAACTATTTCTCTTGTAACACTTCTAGTTATAGTATTAGCATCTTTTACTATCTCGGTATTAGCTATCTCTATTGCTCCAAGAACAAGTCCAGCACCCATCAAAATAATTACTATAAATACCTTCCCTAAAATATTCCAAGCTTGCATTTGTTTTTTAAAAATATATTTAACTATCGTCTCTAAAAAGAATACTCCTCCTAAAAATAACGAAATGACAAATAATAATATTCCATAATATTTAACCCCTTTTATAACTAAATAAATCATTATTCCGAGTATAATAGTTATTGCTAGTAAAAATATTGCTGCTATTAAACTAAACATTCCTAAAAATACTTTAATTATAATACTAAAAACATCATCAAGTTTATCAATATCTTGTTCTTGTCTCTTTTCTTTTTCTATTTCTTTATCATAATCTTTACTTTTATTATTATCAAGTTCAACTAAATTATCTGTAAACTTTTTAAATACTCTCTTATCAAGCATTTTAACAAAAAATATTATTGATATAACAACATAACTTAAATCAATTATAAATTCCCAAATATCTTTAAAAATAAACCGAGTAGGACTATCTAAATCTAAAAATAAAGTCTCTCCTAAATCTTTAATTAAACTAAATGGTAATCTAATTATTCCAATAACTAACATAATTAAAATAATTTCTATTATAATTTTAATTATATCTTTAGAACTTTTATTGTCTAAAGAATCTATAAAATCACTTATTTTACTAGCAATATTATTTAAAAAGCCATCATTTTCTTTTTTATCTTTAACTTTGTAGGCAAAAAGCATTTCTTTTGCTATTTCCTCTATATCTCCAAGTTCTTTTACTGCTTCTTCTTCTGTTTTTCCAGCCTTTACTTTTTCTTCTATATAACCCTCATATTCACTTATAATATCATCAATTTCCCTATCTTCTAAAATATCTAATCTTTTTCTTAATTTATTTAAAAATTCTCTTTTCTTCAATTTACTTCACTCCTTTTTATAAATTTATTAACACTTAAAGAAAACTTTTTCCACTCCTGTAATTGTTGCTCTTTTTTTAATTTTCCAACTGAAGTTATATGATAATATTTTCTTATTGGTCCTTCTTTAGACTCTTTTATAAAGGTATCAAAATAATTCTCATTAGTAAGTCTTTTTAAAATTGGATATATAGTTCCCTCATTAACATCAACTATTTTACTAACTTCTCCGACAAGTTCATAACCATACATATCTCTTTTATCTACCATTACTAAAATAAGCAATTCTAATACCCCTTTTTTATATTGGGTATTCAAAAGCTATCACTCCTTTACTATATTTTATTATCACTACTATATTATGTCAAGTACTAAATAATACATATATATTTATATTTTTAAAAAAATATGCTAAAATATATATAGCATAAGGAATTGATGATTTATGAAATATAAAACTTTACTAATAACTTTATCTGTTATTCTAATACTTTTAATCTATAATCTATTTTGTTATTCTTTTGTAACACATATTATTAAATCTGAAACAACATACCCTATTAAAACTTATTTAGAAGAAAATAATATTCCATCTAATTATAAATTTATAAAAGCCCTAAATAATGAAAATAACTCATTAAGTGTTTATATTAAGACAAATAAAGAATATTATCACTTTATACTATTAAAGACTAATACATATAAAATATTAGAAGTTAATAAAGAAATACCCTTATATATTAAATATTAATCTAAATAATCTTTAATTGTAAAATAATCAGGACTTACCTTATCTAAATCCTTCCAAAAAATAGGCATAGATATAGTAGGTCTTTTTTTAAGTCTTAATGAATATGGAGCAACACTTGTAGCCCCTTTAGTATTTCTTATCCAATCTATAAAAATTTTTCCATCTCTTTTTTCTTTTCTAATATTACTTGTATATTTATCAGGGTATCTAGCTTCCATTAATTTAGCAATATTTTTAGCTATATCACTAAACATTTCCCATGTTATTTTTTTATCAAAATTAACAATTATATGATAACCTTTTCCCCCACTAGTTTTAATATGAGCCTTTAACTTAAGTTCGTCTAATATTCTTTTTAAATCTTTAACACCATCTTTTATAGCCAAATCTTTCACATTAGTATCAGGGTCTAAATCAAACACCATCATATCTGGCTGATTTATATCCGTTATTAAAGAACCCCATATATGAAACTCAAAACTATTCATTTGTACTTCATATATTAACCCCTGTATATCTTTTATATAGTAATAATCTTCTTTTTTACCTGATTTTCCCTTTATAGAAATTTTCCCTAAATAAGGATTTTCTTCAAAATGTTTCTTAAAAAACTTTTCTCCTCCATAACCATTAGGCTCCCTTACAGTACTAATTATTCTATTTTTAATAAGAGGAAGCATTTTTTTAGCAACCATTTTATAATATAGTGCTATATCAAGTTTAGTTACCACCGGATTTTTAAAAATTACTTTATCTGGATTTGTAATCTTTATTCCACATACAATACTATTCTTTTTAGAAGTTTTTAAAACCTCTTTCTTTAAATTTTTTGCTATCTCATTCATTGTTCTCCCTGTTTTAATACTTGTTTTATAATTATTTATATCGTCTTTATTCATATATCCATCTTTATCTTTTATAAGTAACCAATTATCATCTTTAAATTTAACCAAAGACCAGCAACCTTTAATTCTTTTCCCATAAATAATAAATTTAAGACTACCCTTCTTTAAGCCTTCATTAAAGTTTACTAAAGGTTTAAAATAACCTTTATCAAAAAGCATTACAGTTCCTGCACCATATTCACCTTTAGGTATAGTACCTTCAAAATTACGATATGATAAAGGATGATTTTCAACTTGTATAGCAAGTCTTTTTTCTTTAGGATTAAACGATGGCCCTTTAGGAACTGCAAAACTTATCATTACTCCATTCCATTCTAATCTTAAATCATAATGGTCTTTTCTTGCTAAGTGATGTTGTAAAGAATATCTAAGCTTTTCTTTTCTCTTTTCCTTTATTCCTTTAGGTTCCTTTGTTATATTAAAATTTCTTTTTTTATTATATTTTTCTAAATTCATAACTCCACCCTTATTAGTGTGATTTTATTTCCTAAAAATATAATCAAAATGTTATTTATTATTTAATCAATAAATTAAAGAAAATAAACAGGACATAATTAATAAATAACATTGAAAAAACTCCCTATTTTAGGGAGATTAATTCTATATGGGGCGAAATAAGGGAGTCGAACCCTTGCATAATAGAGCCACAATCTACCGTGTTAACCACTTCACCAATTCCGCCATCTACCAATAGAATATCAAATAATTACCTAAAAATCAAGTAAAACAATCAAAAATTCTTGATTTTTACATATAATTATATTATAATAAAAATACATTTTAAAAGTGCATTAAAAGTTTTGCACCCTTAGCTCAATTGGATAGAGCGTTAGACTACGGATCTAAAGGTTAGGGGTTCGACTCCCTTAGGGTGCACCATATATCGAGAAGTAGCACAATTTGGTAGTGCACTTGGTTTGGGACCAAGGGGTTGCAGGTTCAAATCCTGTCTTCTCGACCAGTAGATTATAAAATCTAAATAGTATTTAGATTTTATAATATAAATCCTTAATATTTAAATTCAATACCGCATTTAATTTCGTCAATTAAATTAATTGCCTTATCTTCGTCCTTAGGGACTAAGTGAGAATAAGTATTAAGAGTTGTTGTGAAGTCGGAGTGTCCAAGTCTTTGTGATATGACTGTAATTGGAACTCCGCAAGATACTAGGAGGGTTGCATGACTATGTCTAAAGTCGTGTAACCTTATTTTTTTTACCCCAGCAACCTCACAATAAGCATTTTTCTTTCTTCCTACTGTTGTTTGACTAAGTGGCTTATTACCACCAAAGATATACCATGATTTATTAAAATTAAATTGCTCTTTTTGGAAATTATACATTTTATTTAAAGATGATACAAGTTGATTATCAACTTGTATTACTCGAAAAGAAGAAGCAGTTTTTGGAGAATTAATAATATAATTTCCATTTTTATCTTTATCTTTCGTAATAGTCTTATTTATATCTAAATAACTATCTTTAAAGTCATTCCAGGTGAGAGCTAAGCATTCGCCCAAACGTAAACCAGTAAAATATAAAGTATTAAATAATAAATTATAAATTGGGTCATGAACCACATCAATGAATTTTTTAAATTCTTCTAAAGTCCAATAATTTACATTTTTTCTTTCACCCTTATTTTTATTAAAACCACCAACTTTACTAGCGACATTATCTTTTAAATCATAAAATTTACAAGCATAATTTAGAATTGCTACCATGGAGCTATGCAAACTTTTTTTATATGAATTTTTATAATTTTTATTTTCTATTTCTAGCATAAATTTTAAATAAATTTTTGCACTAATATCAGTAATTAAAAAATCCTTAAAAAATGGAACTAAATGATTTTCATAAAGATTTAGCATTTTTCTATATGATTGACTTTTTAATTTAATTTTAATATAGTCATTATATTCTTGCCATAACTCGCCAAACGTCAAATTCGATAAGTTAGCACAGTTTAACATAAAATATAATTAATTTAACCTCCTTTCTTTCTTTTAAAATTTTTCGAGTTATTTTCCTACTCCTTATCCTTTTTCATTTTTTCACTTACCATCTCAATAAGAGTAGGCATTTGACTTAAGGCATCTTTTTGTTCCATAGCTGAATTAAGCAAAACGATATAAGCATAAGTCATAGGTAACCCTAGACTATCAGCATAATTTTTTACTTTATCATATAAAGAACTAGGAATATTAAAATTAACTCTTCTCAATTCTTCTTTTTTTGTCATATTTAACCTACCTTTCTAATACTTTCCAATCATAGGTAATTTTTTATGACAAACTAATAATATCATTATAAGATGTGTATGTCAATACATAATTGTAAAAACTTTTTTACTTTTTGAAAAAAGTAAGCAAAAACTTTTTATATCACTCGCCGTTAAGGCATACTTTCCAAAAAAAATGGTGCCCATTTGTTTTGAAAAGATACACCATTATGTTGTTGATTAAAAAACATCAATAAGCTTTCGCGACATATTCTCACTCGTAGTTTATAAATAACCTACTCGTTGCGATATTTCACGGTCATATTGACATTTTTTCAATCAACCCATTAAATATATTAAATATATATTTTAGCATTTATTTTTATTAATTTTATGTTAAAATTAAAATAAGAGGTGGAAAAATGACTAAAGTATTAATGCTAAATAATAATGAAGAAATTATCATAATTGGTCGAAATAAAGGCAAAATTTTAATAAAAAGTGATAAGGGAAAGTTAGTTATATCAGAAACAAATAAAAAAGCTAAAAACAGTAATATTTATATAAGAAAATTAAATAATAATGAATTAAGTAGTTTTATTTTATGTAAATTATTAGAAAATAATAATATATCTTGTTTTAATGATAAAGAAAGAGAAAATAGTAAACATATTAATGATATTTTAGAAAATTATTATAATTATATTTGCGGTCAAAAATATTTTAAAAAGGAGATTAATAAAATAGAATTTCAATGTATAACTTATTATTAAAAAATTTAAAAATTTAAAAATAAACTTTATTTAAAGATAAAAATATTATATAATTAGATTACCAGTTAGTAGAGTTCAAGAAAATTTACTTTTGTATTATCATAAGCGTTTAAATATTCGTTTTGATATATTAAAGTTTTTTCTTGAATTTTTTTTATAAAAAACTCTCGCTCAGTTTCATTATTTAAATCAATAAAACTTTCTTGTGGCTTTAATAAATTATTCGAGTATAAATATCTATGTTTATTAAATAATCTATTATCTATATCTTTAGTCATATATTTAGCTATATAACCAATTATTTTTTTAGGGTCACCCTTTATTACCTCAACACAAGTAAAACCGTCAGTCCAATATTTTATATGTTTAAATTTAGGGTTATCTTCTTGATTATACATAAGAGTAGGGTCAGTAATTTCAATGTTAGATAATAAATGATAATGGACTATACCGCTTTTATGAAATTCTGGTACACAAATATATTTAAAATCTTTTTTTACTCTCCGTACTTTCGTAATAAATATATGAAATCTTTTATTTGCGTTTACTATATTATTCATAGGCTCTAAAGCAGTTTTTGGGTCAAACGTAAGAGTAATAAACGTTCGCCAATCTTCAATATTAGATTTTGCTAATCTTTGGCACTCTAATTTACTTCTAATTATATTTCTTTGTTCAATTTCATTAGAAGATTTTAAATTTAAATTTTTGTTTTTATTTTCATTTTCACTTTCACTTTCATTATTAAATAAATTTAAATCTTTTCTTTTTAAGTTTAAATCATTTTTATCGATTTTCTTATTTTTTACCTTATAATCTTCATAATTATATACTTGTACATAATTACCACATATCACCAATTTTAAGTTATACAATTTTTTCAATGTTGCAGATATGAGCATACTATCAAGTATAATAGATGTAGTGGAACTATCATTTTTTTCACTATTATTCATATTTTAATAATTTAAATATTAATTATATTTTATTATAGTTATATAAAAATTTTGGTGGCACGCAACGTGCAACCCACCAAAATTATATTTTATTTTATGTCCTGTCTTCTCGACCATTTTAAAATTTAATCCATTTACTTGGATTTTTTTTAATTTAAAAAATATTATAAACTTGCTCTTTAAAAGGTGATTTATCACTTCTTTTTATTTTTTTAACTCTAAAATAATATATTTATGAAAAAGATGATACTTAATTTTATAAGCTATCACCCATTAATGTTTCAAAAATCAAAATATCATAATTCTTACCATCATAACAACACTATTCACAATAAACTATAATAAATCTTCAAAGGATACTTGTCCTTTAATAGGAGTTTCTCTAACTTTTCTCCTTCTTCTAGTTAAAACTTTTGGCTCTAATTTTCTTTCCTCTTGTTCTTCAATTAATAAATCTCTTAATGTTTCTAAATAGTGTTTAACATATTCTCTAACATATTCTTCAACATCTCTTGAACAAGAACAATAAAATTTTCCCATTGTTTCACTTTTCTTACCAACTAAACAAGGAATCATTTTCCCTTTATTAACAATAAAAGTAAGAATTAAACCAGCTTTATTTTTCCACAAATTCCATTTATTCTTTTCATTGTGACTATAAAACATGTTATTTGCTCTAGCATATTCTAAAAATATTGTATTTAAACTTACCTCATCACAATTACCATACATATTTTCCATACTAAACCTCCCAATTAATTCTAGTAATGTGCATTAATTTATATACAAACTACCTATCTTTTCTTTATATATTATAACACCTATTCACTTAATATCAAATAATTTTTAAATAAATTACAATTTAAGTACACTTTCTATAAATTCCATAATATCTCCATCTAAAACTTTATAAGGATCACTCACCTCATATTTTGATCTATGATCTTTAACCAACTTATAAGGCTCTAATATATAACTCCTAATCTGACTACCAAAATCTATATTACTAACATTTCCAACAATATTCATCTTTTCTTTTTCTTGCTCCAAAACTTTTTGTTGATAAAGTTTATTCTTAAGTATTTGCATTGCAATTTCCTTATTTCTAAGCTGACTTCTTTCTGTTTGGCAAGTAACAACTGTTTTTGTTGGCAAATGCGTTATTCTAACTGCACTATTTGATGTATTAACCGATTGTCCTCCTGCTCCACTAGAATGATAAACATCAATTTTTAAATCTTCATCTTTTAAAACTATATTAATATCATTATTAAATTCTGGTGTAACACTTACAGACGCAAAAGAAGTATGTCTCCTTTTATTAGAATCAAAAGGTGAAATTCTAACCAGCCTATGAACACCAGCTTCATTTTTTAAATAACCATAAGCATAATCTCCTTCAATATATAAAGTTACACTTTTAATGCCAGCTTCTTCTCCATATTGAATATCAATAATCTTATATTTATAATTATTTTTATCAAAAAATCTTTGATACATTCTAAATAACATTTGTGCCCAATCACAAGATTCAGTACCACCTGCTCCAGGATGTATCTCTAAATAACAATTGTTACCATCATATTCTCCATTTAATAAAGTAGATATTTCAAGTTCTCTTATTTCCTCTTCTAGTCTCATTATTTCATTTTTATCAACATCTTCAATTTCTAATAACTCTTTTAATATAGAAATACTATCTAATAAATCATCATACAACTTTATTGTCTTGTTAATTCTTTTTAATTGTTGAAATATTTTTTCAGCATACTTAACATCGTCCCAAATATTACTTTTTTTAGTCTCAGATTCTAAAGATTCTCTTTCCTTTTTTAAATTTTCTACATCAAAGAGACCTCCCAATATCTTTAACTCTTATTTCTAAATTATTTAATAATTCTAAACTATCTATATCTTGCATTTTCAGATCCCTCTTTAATATTTTAACAAATTTATATGTAAAAGTCTTTAATTTTAAATAAAATTTACATAAATAACAATTAAATTTTAACTTTATGAAGTAGTACTTCACATACTGTTCCTGAAATAAATATCAAAATATATCCAAAACAATTTACCATACAACTACTAACATTAAGATAATATAAAAGCAATAGTATTACAAATAACAGCGATTAAAAACATAACACCAACAAATAAATCTGTTTTATCTTTTCTTATTTTATAACGACTTAAAAAAGTAACACAATTATAAGCACACAATAAACTAACAATAGAAGCCATCGGTACATCTTTAAAAAATGAAATAAGTATTAAAACTATCGAAAATAAAGCCATTCCAATAATACCATATTTCATAGACTTTAAATTTACTAATTCTGTTAATTTAATAATATTTTCTTCACTCTTTTTTTCTATATCTTTACTCTTTATAATTTCCCCAGCAAGTATATCATTTACACTCACCTCAAGTATTTCACTAAGTGGTTTAAGTAAAGACATATCCATTAAACATAACCCTCTTTCCCACTTACTTACAGCATTTTTGATAATACCCAATTTTTCTGCAAGCTCTTCCTGTGTTAGTTCTTTTAACCTCCTTCGACATGCAATAAATTTTCCAATATTCTCCTGATTCATAATTTACTTTCTCCTCCTCAAAAATAACTATAGCATTTATAACTTAATTTTTAAACATACCAAAGGTTCACTTTATCTTTTAATACTAATCATAACAAAAAGAATAACCTTAATTATTCCTTTCATTTCAATAAATTAATTAAAATAATAAATTACAATAATACTATTTCATTTTCATTATCTATAATATCATACCCTAATTTTTCATATGTCCTTTTTCTTTTCAAAAACATATTACGAGTTTTAGCAAAATTATCATCAACATAATCATAAATCAATATTTCTTTTTTATTGTCATCTTTTCTATGTAATCTTCCAGCATATTGAGTAACTCTAGTTTCTCCAGAAATAGGCATTGTTAAAAATAATACATCTAGCTTTGAATCATCAAAACCCTCACCAATATAAGAACCCGTAGCCACAATAATTTTATTACCACCAAATTTATTTATTTTATCACTTAATTCTTCATAATTTTTTAATATCTTTTTTCCAATCCCTCCATAATACTTAAATACATTATTTGTATTTTTTGATAATTTATTATAAATATAGTTCATAAGCTCTAAACGTTCAGTTAAAACTAAAATATTTTTTCCTTCTTTATATTCTTTTTCAATACCTTTAATTATATTTTCACTACGAATAGCATCTTTTGCTATTAAATCGTTAATTTCATTTAATTCATAATTATCAATATTAGGATTAGCAAAACTTAAATGACTTTTCTTTACAATTACTTTCATTGGTACATTTAATTCTTTATTAAATTTTAAACTATTTACTTTATATCTAATATCACCACATTGCATTTTTATAATTGGCGTATGTCCATTTTCTCTCTCAGGAGTAGCAGAAATTCCATAAACATATCTGGCATTTCCTGTATTTATTGCTTGTTCAAAAGTGTAAGCTGCTGTATGATGACATTCATCAATAATAATCATACCATAATTTTTAGCAATATCTAAAACTTCCCCATTATTCCATAATGATTTTATACTAGCAACATCAATCATGTTAGTAATATTTCTTTTTTTACTACTTACTTCTCCAACTTCTTCTATATTCAAAAACTCTTTTATTCTATCTTTCCATTGATTAAGTAACTGTAATTTATTTACTAAAATTAAAGTATTAACCTTACGTTCTTCTATCATTTTACAACCTATTACAGTTTTGCCAAATCCCGTAGGTGCACACAGTATTCCATTATCATATTTTAATAAATTATCAAGTGCTAATTGTTGTTCATCTCTTAATTTTCCCTTAAAAGAAATATCAATTTTATTTCCCTTAAATCTTTTATCTGTCTTAATTATTTTAACATTATTAGTTCTACACAAATTCTCTAAATATTCATATGTTCCTCTTGGCAATTTCAAATATCTATCATCCTCTTTACTACAATCAATTACCATAGGAACATTATATACTGACATTCTAAGTCTTTGCTTTTTATAAAATTCTGGATTAGCAAAAGTCGCAAGTCTTCTAAAACTATTTTTAACAACTCCACTAAGATTAGCCTTATCAATATAAACCATATCATTTAAAATTACATTAATACTTTTAGGATATTCAATATTATTACTACGTTTTGTTACCACTTCTTTTTTCATATCAACTATTTCATGACCTATATCAATAGTTTCACTAGATAGTTTTTCAATTTTTTCAAAAATCTCTTTTTCTGTTAATTTATGAATAGAATTTAAATATTGTATTTGATTATTAATTTTAATAAAATTTCTATCAACAAATAATGTATTTCCATATTTTGAGGGTTCATTTTGAAATGGCAATGCTATTAGATTTCCATATCCCCCTTTAGGTAAAGTATCTTGATTAGGGAACATTCTATCAAAAGATGAAACAGAAATATTTGATATTTCCATAGTTTTAGATAATAATAAGCTTCCTAATTTTCGTGCGGTCATTGCTTTAATATTTATATCAAAGAAAATCCAAATATGTATTCCGTTCCCAGACCTACTACGCTCTATTGCTATTGGTATTCCATATTCATCACAAATACTAGCAAACGCTAATACATCATTTTTAATATCATTATCTGTATTTTTATTATCAAAATCTAAAGTTAAAAAATAACAAGTATCATCTTCTAATAAAGGATAAATTCCTATCGTTTTATTTCCATACATATGATTATAGATAACATCTTTTGATAAAGGTTTATTTTCTCTATACTGACAATTCTTACATTTTTTACGCATAGCTTTATTACATACACCATGTTTCCATTCATTTACGCATGCAGGTATATAATACTTAATCTTAGGATTATTTTTATCTATTGATAAATATGGAAAAACATCATCTCTACCTCTAAAATACTTCATAAATATTGAAACTTTTTCTTCTCTGCTTAAAGCTAAATTAGTATCACTAACAATAGGTTTATTTAATTTGTCTTTTAATTCTTCAACTTCAATTTGTAATTTTTTTATTTCTAATTCTTTCTCGTGTATTAAACTTATAATTTTTTCATTATTCATAAATTATATCCCCAACCAATTCTAATGATAAAATATCATTACTATTCCAATTATATTTTAATTAAAAATACATTATTTAAAGTAATATAAGCAATTTGATACGATATTTTAAAGCAAAATACCATAATAGTCAACTAAATATAGGAATTTTATTCCAAAAATTGTAATTTGTTTTACTTTTTACTTGATAAATCTTTACAAGTATCTAATACTATATCTCTTAATGTTTCTTTGTTATCTACATCATCAATTAAATACATAGGTTTAGCACCATCATAAGGAATAGATTTTCTCATATTATACTTCTTATTACTATCTACTATTTTAACAAGTAATCTATCATCATATATTCCACCAAATAATATTCCCTTATAATAAAGTAAATATTCTCCCATCATTGATTTGCAAGTAATGGTATCTAATAAGTTTAATTGTTCCAATACAAAATCTTTATACTCTTTTGTTGAAGCCATATAATCACACTCCTAAATTGTAATTTAAATTATAATTCTATTAAACTTTTTTCAAAGTCTTTAACATAATATTTTATATTTTTAGTGCCTTTACTAATAATCGTATGTCCCTCTTCTTCAAGCAATCTTTTTTGTAATTTTATTCCTTCTGGATACTTAAAATTAAGTTCACCATCTGATTTTAAAACTCTCCAATATGATGTAATGTTATCACTTCTTTGATAACTTGCCCAAGCAACTATATTTATAAATATTCCTGCTGTCATTGGGTCAGTAAAGTCTGCATTATTTTTCTTTGCTAAATAATCTCTTATCTCACTAATTGTAATAAGTTTCCCTTTTGGTATTTTTTCATTATCTTATCATAGTAAATTGGTGGTGCAAAAAACATTTTAGTTCTACCATATTTTTTTATTGTTTTTTCATCTTCAACAACTTGTATTTTAGGCATATCTTTATTATTTCTCATCATTGCATTAAAATCTTTTTTACTTTCATTAGCCATAATTAACACTCCAAATTTTTTTACAAATTACTATTTATCTTACTAAATATTATACCAGAAAAAAAGCAAATCTCATATAGAGTTTACTCATATAAATTGTAATCTGATTTATTATTCTTATTGCCTTAATCTTTACTTTTATTATTGCTTTTAATTTTATTCAAATGTATAGTAAAAATTAAGTCTATCATTCAGTAATATCTACTTTTTTATATCATTAATATCATTTATATTTAAATTCTCATTTCCAATATAAACATCTCTATTTCCATCTAATGTATGAAATTTAATAATTGTGTAATTATCATAATTATATTCAACACTTCCTCCATCATCATAAGACGCTGCATTAGGAAAATCTTCATTTGCTTTTGCTATTATTTCCCCCATAGTTATTTTATCATTCTTTAAAGCTTCCTCTAATGTATAAGTTTTATTATTAATAACTATTTCAACAGTTCCCTGATAACTATAAATATCATAATCATATTGAGTATTATTTTTTTTATCTACTATTTTATGCATTACTTTACCAGGTTCTTTATTAAATATTAAAGTAAAATTATCGGCAGACTTTAATTCTATTTTTGTTGTACCAATTTGTGCTGGATAACTTTCATTAATATCACCAACATAGGTAATTTTAACATTTGAACCTACCACATATATTGCATCGGTATATTTTCCTAAATCAATATAATATTTATCAGAGCTTTTCCTTTCTTCTTCATATTCATTTGGTTCTACTATAATATATGATTCATGTGATTCAACTATTTTTCCATAAAAAGAATGCTCATCATTTTCTGATGTTTCTTTATTTTCCTCTGACATTGGGCAAACATATTTTACTTTTTTCCAAGTAGTAACATTTTCATTATTATTACAATGATAATGATTTACAAATATTCCTTTATCAATATAATAGGTAGAGCCACCATAATAAGTTTCTCTCACCTTTAACAATGGACTATTATCAAAGACTTTTGCTTGTATTGTATCAAGTACAATAGCACTAACCAAAACACCTAGAACAATTAAAGTAATTTTAACACTTTTTTTCATAATTTCACCAATTATACAAATTACAATTTGTTTTTCAACTTTATTATACCATCTATTTGAAATATTTTATATCATTATCAAAAAAAAATACTAAATTTTGCCACCTAAATGCTACCTAAAATTAATTTTAAAAATTAAACACTCTTATAAACCCTTATAAATACAGGAACAACAAAATCGGCCAGCATCTCTGCTGACCTTCAGGGGGAAATCTAAATATCAGTTCGTAACAATTTAATAATTGTCTAAAGTCTTATAAAATAAGGCTTTTTCA
>CANQTE010000024.1 GCA_947626695.1 uncultured Bacilli bacterium
TTACTTTTTGTTTTAGCTAAAACACTTTCATATTCTACTTTTATATCTACACTTTCTAAATATTCTTTAGTAAAGTCTGTAAAACATGATAAAAAGTAAATAAGTATATCTCGATTATCTGGATGTGCAAAAGCTTCCTTAAATAGTAAATCGTCACTTAATTTTAAAAAGACTTTTTCTTTAGTTTTCAAGAATTTTCCTCCTTTCAGGGGCATATAATAACATAAAGAAAGTGCGAAATTTGTCGTTCTATGGGAGAAATCGGTATTTTAAGCAAAAAAATTAAAAAAGAAATGATAAATTAATCTATCACTCCTTAATGTTTATATATATTTAATAAATATTATTATAAATTTACAACCCCATGAATACCAATAGGAAGCCCAATTATAGTCCAAACTAATACTATTGCAATTAATATAACACAAGTTACAATACTATAAACAGATTGATACTTTAAAGTTTTAAATAAATTAATAGGCTTCTTAGTTTGATTATATTTCTCTAAATAAGCAAGATAAATAACATAATAAGCCATAATAGGAGTAAGTCCCATTGTAACAGATTCTCCAAAACGAAATACCACTTGAGTAAATTCTGGCGTTATTCCCGCGTCCATTAAAGTTGGTACCGCAATACCCGCTAAAATAGCCCATTTAGCTCCTGAATTTGGTAAAAATATTGTACTAATCATACTTATAACAAATAATAATATAATTAAAGGAATAGAACTTAAAGAATTAGTAGTTAAAAAGTTTGCTAAAAACGCTGTTATAACTTCTCCAATATTAGTTTTCTTAAAAATACTAATAAAAGTAGAAGCAAAGAAAATTAAAACTAAAGTCTTTCCTATACCATCTAAACTATGCCCTAAATCATCACATAAGTCTTTATTATTTTTAATAGTTTTAGCCCCTATTCCATAAAATAAACCAATAATTACAAAGAACATAGTTACAACAAACACAAAACCATTACTAAAAAATGAATCTGCGCTAAATAATTTATCTATATAAAATGTTTGTGAAGAATCAAGTAGAGCTCCTGATAAAGGAAGTCCTGGAATAATAGAATAAACAAAGAACAATAAATATAATAATCCAGCAATTATAGCAAGTACTAACCCTTTTAATTCTCTATTTGTAATTATAAATTCTTCTTCTATTTCTGTCTCAGGAAACTCATATTTAGGAAGTCTCGGTGCTATATAATTTTCTGTTATAATTGTTATAGCAACTGCCACTAAAGAAAATGCTACAATCATAATAGATACAAAAGATGTTGTTGAAAGAGTATAACTAGGATTTATTATATGTGCCCCAAGTAATGTACTTTTTAAAAGTAAAGAATCACTACTTGTAAAAAAGATACTTATTCCTGTCCCTGCACATAATGCCGCATAAGAAGCAATAATACCTATATAAGGATTTCTTCTTCCATAACTAAATATTAAAGCACTTAAAGGTATCATAATTACAAATGGTAAATTACCAGCCATACTAGATAATAAACATATTAATACAATAACAAAAGTAACCGTCTTTTTTTTAGCTCTTTTAGTTAATAAAGTAACTGCCGTTTTCAAAAACCCACTTTTTTCCATAACACCTATTCCAATTAAAATAATTATTAAACTAGATAAAGGTGTAAAAGAAACAAAATTAGCAACTGTTGTTGTAAATATATATTTAAGTCCACTTAAACTAAATAAAGATTCCACTGTTGCAAGTCCTTCTGTATATTCTAAAGTAACATCATTAGCAATTTTATTATAAGTAACTTGCACTCCAAGTAAATTTAAAAAACCACTTAAAACTATCGTAATAACAATTAAAATAAGTAAGGCCATAATTGGGTCTAAAGTTATTTTTTCTTTAAGACGACTTTTCTTCATTAGTTCCTCCTATAACTTTTTTTAATTTTCGTATAAATTCTAAACGGTCAATCATTACTTCATGACCACAGTTTAAACATCTAATTTTAATATCAACCCCAAGTCTTATAACTTGCCATTTATTAGCCCCACAAGCATGAGGTTTTTTCATAATAACATAATCATTTAAATTAAATGTCTTGTCCATGATGTACCTCAATTTGTTCATATGGTATTTTTATATTATTTTTTTCATAAGCAAGTTTTACTCTCTCTAAAATTATCCTTTTTATATTATATCTTTTATTTTGGTCACAATGAATATTTATTAAATATTGCACACTATGACTTGCAAGCTCATTAACACCTGCATATATACTATCATCAAAAATTAATTTTTCTTTTATTGCTTCATTAATAACATCTTTTAAAACTTTCTCTACTTTAGATACTTTTTCTTCATAAGCCGTAGGTATTTCAAGTAATAAATGTGATTTCTTTTGTGATGCATTAATAATTGTATCTATATTACGATTAGCAACTATTAATACTTCTCCATCAAATCCTTGTATTTTTGTAGTTCTTAAATTTAATTCTATTACTTCTCCGGTAAAATTATTAAAGGTAACTGTATCTCCAACTTGTAAATAATTTTCTAATATAAGAGATATTCCCCCAATAAAATCTTTAACCGTATCTTGCATAGCTAAACCTAAAACTGCTCCAAAAATACCTAAACTTGTAATTAAACTTCTTGTATCTACTCCCCAAAAATCTAAAATAATTAATAAAGCTATTATATATATAATATACTTAACTATACTTTGAAATAATTTAATAATTGTTTTTCTTCTTTTTACTTCAAACTGTGTTTTACCTGTAATTAATATTTTAGATATAATACCATTAATCATAGATACTAAAAATACTGCAATAACAAGTGTTATAACAGAACCAAGTATCTGTTTAGTCATAATAATATTATATATTTTATTTAAAACATCCATGTTTATTCTCCTTCAATAGAAATATTTAAATCTTCTAAAATACGTGTTAATTCATCATCATCTTTATATGGTATTTCTATTTTCTTATTGTTTATTTTAACTTTAACACCTAATTTTTCTCTAGCAAGATTTTCATAAATACTATAACGAATATCAAACTCTTTCCGTGATATATTATGCTTTTTAGGAATATTTTCTAAATTAATAAGTTTCTCTGTATCTCTAACACTTAAATCTTCTCTAACTATTCTAAGAGCAAGTTCATTTATTTTATTTTCATCTTCAAGTTTACTTAAAGCCCGTGCATGACCCATAGATAACTCTTTATTTTCTACTAATTTAATAGTTACTTCTGGTAAGTTTAATAAACCTAACATATTTGTAATATAACTTCTACTTTTAGAAAACTTATGAGCTAATTCTTCTTGGGTTATATTATTAATTTTTAATATATTATCATATGCTTTAGCTTCCTCTATTGGGTTAAGATTCTCTCTTTCAATATTTTCTATTAATGCTATTTCCATCATTTCTGTATCATTAAAATCTTTAATTATCGCTGGAATAGTTTTTAATCCTGCAAGACGAGCAGCCCTAGTTCTTCTTTCCCCTGCAACTAATTCATAACCCTTAATACTTTTTTTAACTATAATAGGTTGAATAATTCCCTTTTCTTTAATCGAATTTGCAAGTTCCTCTAACTTTTTATCATCAAAATTAACACGAGGCTGATATGGATTACTTCTAATCTCCGAAAGAGGAATTTCTTCTATACTCCCAGTAGATTTTCCCTCATCAACTATTTTTTCTTCAAAATTATTAAAATTAATTACTTCATTTGAAAATAATTGTTCTAATCCCTTTCCTAAAGCTTTTTTTCGATTATTCTCTATCACGGGCGATAACCTCCTTTGCTAAATTAGCATATGCAATAGTTGCTTTACTTTTAGGGTCATATTCATTGATTGGTTTCCCATGACTTGGAGCCTCTACTAAACGAACTAAACGGGGAATAATCGTATTAAATACTTTATCTTTAAAATATTTTCTCACTTCTTCAATTACTTCTAAGCCTATAATAGTTCTTCCATCAAGCATAGTTAGTAGTACTCCTTCAATCCTAAGTTCTGGATTCATACTTGATTGAACCATAATAATTGAATTTAAAAGTTGTGTTATTCCCTCAAGGGCAAAAAATTCACATTGAACTGGTATTATTACCGAATCACTTGCCACTAAAGCATTCATAGTAGGTAACCCTAATGCTGGTTGACAATCAATAATTACATAATCATAATCTTCTTTTACTTGTTCTAAGGCAAGTCTTAATTGTTCATTTTGATGAAATTCTTGATTTTCAAGCATTTTTTTAACAAACTCAACATCTACCCCTGCTAAATTAATAGTAGATGGTAATATTGATAAATTTTTAAACTTCGTCTTTTTAATTGCCTTTTTTATTTCACAAGTTCCAGTCATTACCTCATAAATATCATGGCTATAATCTCTATTAGAAAAACCTAAACCAGTAGTCGCATTCCTTTGAGGGTCTAAATCTATTAAAAGAGTTTTCTTCCCTAGAACTCCTAAAGCAGCCGCAAGATTAATACTTGTTGTTGTCTTTCCTACTCCACCTTTTTGATTAACTAATGAAATTATTTTTGCCATAGATGATACACCTCTTTTTATATTTATTAGATAACAAAATTATTTTAACACATTATTTTTATTTTGTCTTTATATTTTTAATTTAAATTATAATTTTAAATTTTAACTTCTGTTTTTATCTCTTCATCATTTAATACTTTTAAAGGATTACTAAATGTTAGGTCTTTAAAAACTTCCTGTGATACCATTTTCTCTAATTTAAAGTATGCTTTTTTAATTAAAGGAAATTGTCTCTCACTATGAATATCACTTGCTATAAAAGTTATATAATTATTCTTTAACATATATTTAAAAACTCTCTTAGCACGCGTTCCATACATACCAACTAGACTACCAACATTACACTCAAATAAACACCCATAATCTAAAAATTCTTCAATCAAAGATATATCTTCTTTTAAAAAATTATATCTTTCAGGATGGGCAATAATTGGTATAATTCCCTGATGTCTTAAAAGTCCAATAATAGAAAAAATATTTTGATTAAAACCATACATAGGAAACTCTATTAACATATATTTACTATCATTAAGTGTCGTTATTTCTTTATCATTTTTAAGATTAATAATATTATCTGTAATAAATACTTCATTCCCTAAATATAACTCTACATCTAAGCTTTCTTTTTTAAGCTTATCAAATATTTTTTCTCGAACCCTTACACTTTTATTAAAATCGCTATTTTCAATATAATGGGAAGTTAAAATTACTTTTTTAATGCCTATACTTGCATATAACTTTAAAACCTGAATACTTTCGCTTGATTTTTTAGGGCCATCATCTACCCCAGGTAAAAGATGATTATGTATATCAATAATCTCTCTAGTTATAGTACTCATAATACTTCTCATTTCGAGCCGAATCTACCCTATTAATTATTACTCCCAAAACGTTAGCATTCGCTCTATTTAATTGTTCTTTAGTATTTTTTAAAATTGGAAGTGGTGTCTTTTTCTCAGCCGCAACAACTACTACTCCATCAACTAAACTACTAAGTACTATTGAATCAGTTAAATGTCCATTTATTGGGGCTGAATCAAATATTATAACATCATAATTATGTTTTAAAAATTCCACAACATCTCTATTCTTCTGTGACTCTAATAACTCAGCCGGATTTGGTACTATCGAACCTCTAAATAAGACATTAAGATTTTTTTGATTAGTCCTATTAATATATTGCGAAGCAAAATCAATTAATTTATTTTTAGAATCATAATTAACAATTAAATCTGTATAACCAGGTGATGGAATACCATTAAATATTTTATTTTGTCTTCCCTTTCTAATATCACAGTCAACAACTAAAACTTTCTCTCCAGCCGCGGCATAAGCTGCCGCAAGATTAGCCACAATAAAACTTTTCCCTTCCTGTGGAATACTACTTGTAACAAGTATTGTCTTAATTGGTTTATCTACCGCTAAAAAATTTAAATTAGTCTTAATTGTCCTAAATGTCTCACTTGTAACACTTTTAGGGTCTTTAATAACTACTAATTCATTTTTACCAGAAATATTACTATTAATTGGTAACTCTCCTAAAACATTTAATTGTAATTTTTCTGTTATTTCTTTCTTATTCTTAATTGTATTATCAAAATAATAAATCACAAATATAACTGAACTACTAATTATAAACGCGGCCATACCCATTAAAATAGACTGTTTAACATGATTTATATTACTAGGACTTTCATTTATTGTAGCTTCATCTATTATACTAACATTTTCCAGATTATATATCGCAGATATCTCCGATTTAAATGTTTTAGCTATCTCATTTGCAATACTCTGTGCTAAATCAGGAGAAGTATATGTTACTTTTATATCAATTAATTCTGTATCATTTAAACTAGATACTTGTACACAATTCTTTAAACCATCATAAGTTAACCCTAAATGTAATCTATCATTTACTTTATCTAATATTAACTTACTCTTAACTATTTCAATATAAGTTGAAATTAAATTCTTATTTAATGATAAATCATTTTGGGTTATCGTATCACTTGAAGCTGTTCTTGCAAGTACTAAAGTAGTATGCGAATCATACACTGGCTTAACTAAAAATGCTAAATATAAATTTACTATCACAACCATTATAATCGTAAATAAAATTACATAAATAAATCTCTTAAAATAATATCTCAAAAATTCTACAATATCAAACTCTTCCATAAAAAAATAACTCCGTTCTTTATATATTATAACAATAAATATTAATTATTCCAAGTACAATTTAATAATTTCAAAATAATTATTTATCAAAGTATTATTTTTCTTTAATTTTTTAAATAAAAAATAACTTAATTTTAATTGCTTTTAAGTTCTAATTTTTTAAGATATAGCTTATAATTTTATATATTAATTTTATCTGATTGTAAATTTTCTTGTCTATTTATAAATATTAGACATACTCAAGTTTGTTTTTTATTGACTTTTAAAATATTTTAGATATAATTAAGTAAAGGAGGAATTATGAAAAAATTATTTACAGTTTTATTTACTATTCTTATATCAATGAGTTTTGTAAAAGGAGTTAGTGCTAAAAGTGAACAAGATTTAATTGATTATGTATCTCAAACATTTACTATCGCTGGAAAAGAGGTTTCAAGACCAGATGTTGTCGCTGCAGTTAAAAGTTATCTTGCCGACCACGAATTAAGTAGTAGTGAAGTCGATAAAATAATCGCTGACTGTGATAATATCATAAGTTTAGCTAATAAAGAAAACGTAACAGATATTACTAAACTTAGTAAAAGTACCAAAGATACTATCAAAAATTATGTTAGTGATATAGCGAGTATCGCAGATGTCTATATAACTTATGACTCTTCAGCAAAAGATGTAAAAGTTGTTGGTAAGGATAATAATAAAAATTATGGAGAATATAGTTTAAGTAAATCTAATGATAAACTAGTTGCTACTGGTAAAGATTATACTCTTTGTATTGCATCTTCTGGATTAGTTATCTTAGGTTTAGTACTTTTAAGAAAACTTAAAGTAAATGACTAAATCTCAAGTATTATTTATGAAGGCAATTATTACTAACTTAATAATTGCTTTTATTTATTCTCTATTAATTGTTATATTAAGTTATTTTTTATTATCCCAACCATTAAGTGACTTTTCTTTATTACTTGATTTAATCTCGGCAAATGATAGTACTAAAACTCTAGAGGAAGTAAGCCTTGATTTAACAACCAAAAATCTAGCAGTTTACCCTGAATATGGAAGTAAATATGCTGAACTTTCTATTCCAAGTCTTAATATAAAAAAAGATGTTTACTATGGAGATTCTATGCGTGTTTTAAAAAAAGGCATAGGACATACAATGGGTAGCTTTTTCCCAGGTGAAGGTGGTTCTATTCTTTATATGGGACATAATACAAGTAATATGTTAAGAAATTTAGGCAATATTAACCTAAATGATAAAATCATTGTTACAACAAACTATGGCACTTACACTTATAGTGTTTATGAAACAAAAATCATTGAAGATACAGATTTAAATGAAGTACCTATCAAAAGAGATAAAGAAATACTTATGCTTTATACATGTTACCCTTTTACAACTATTGTCTATACTAAATATAGATTTGTGGTCTATGCCACATTAGATAATTAGGTGATTTTATGATTAAGAAAATAATTACTTTTATATTAGAAATACTTTGTTCTATTCTTTTATTTAGTTTAGTTTTAATATTTATTATATCAAGTAAAGTTTTAAATAAAGACTATATTCTTTCTACTTTAAATAAAAATGACTATTACAATTTGTTATATACTGATTTAATAGAAAAAACCGAAAGTAATCTAATCGAATTAGACTTAGATAATGAAACAGTAAAAAGTTTATTTGATTTTAATAAAGTTAAACAAGATGTAAATTCTTTAATTGAAGGAATATATAACAATAAAAATATAGTAATAGATACAAGTAGCATATTAAATAAAATAGATAGTATCATTGATAAAAGATTTAAAGATAATAACAGAATACCAACTGAAGAAGAAAATAAAAATATTAATGAATTAAAATTAAATGTTAAAAATATATATGAAAGTGAAATAATGATACACAAAAATATGATACCAAAAATACAAAAGATAGTAAGTTTAATTAATAATATTATACCTGTAATAGAAATAGTTTTAATAGTTATTATTGTCGTATTATTACTAGTTATTAGCTTAATTAATAATGGTGTCCATATTGTAAAACCTTTATTAACAAGTGGCTTTTTACTAATATTTATGTATATTTTATTTAAAAGTAAATTCATGAATATCTTATTATTAAGTGATGGTTTTAATAAAGCATTAATCGCAGTATTTAAAGATATATTTAAAAGTATTATTATATATGGAATTATCTTAATAATATTAGCTATAAGTTTAAATATTCTCTTTAAAGAAAATATTAAAAAATAAATATAGATATAAATCATTAAATAATTATTTTAGACTGGATTAACATGAATAATTACTTTATATATTTTGTGATATTTTTTAGGTATTTCTTGTTCTAAGTTATCTGCGATATTATGAGATGTAAAAGTATTTAAATTACCATCAACATCAATAGTTAAAAAAGCCATATATTTATAACCTGTTGCAACTGTATAAAAATCTCTTATATTTAAAACATCTTCTCTTTTTAAGACAAACTCTATAATTTTATCTTTAGTATCTTTATCGAGGGAAACGTCCATTAAGACTTTATAACTTTCTAAGAAAATATTTAAGCCACTTATTAAGATATAAATAGAAATTAGAGAGCCAAATATACCATCTGCGTAATAAAAGCCTAAACTACTTAATATAAGAGAAATAAGAGTACCAGTTGTTAATATAGCGTCGTTCCGATGGTCTTTCATACTTGCTTTAATTAAGATATTCTTATGATTGTGATAAGCTTTTTTAGCATAGATATACAAAGATATTTTAAGTATAATAGTTATGATAGATACAATAATTAGATAAGAGGAAAAAATTATTTTTTGATTAGTAAAAATAGAGACTAGAGAATCTATTAGAATTTTAAGAGCAATAATAAACATAAAAATGCTTATTAAAAGAGAAAATATATACTCAGCTTTTCCATGGCCAAAGTTATGGTCATCATCACTGGGATTACTAGCAATTTTATTTCCTATATAAGTCATAAGAGAAGAAAAAATATCACCAAAAGAATTTAGAGAGTCCGCAAGAAGAGCCCTACTATGACTCATTAGAGCAACAATTATTTTAATAATAAATAAAAATAAGTTACCAATTATTCCTAAGAAACCGACTTTTTTTGTATTTTCGTATCTATTCATGTAATCACCTTTATATTATAGTTTATGTTTTTTATTTAATACCAAATAGTACATTCATTTAATGTTTTGCGAGGCCTTTGGCGAGGAAATTTATCAGTATACCCTAAAGCAACTGCGGAGATAAGGCACTTATCACATTTAAACATTTCAGATAATTCTTTTTCTATTTTTAAAATATAGCCTATCCATAAAGAAGCAACATTTAAATCGCGCGCGGTAAGTAGCATATTTTCTATACATGCCCCGATTGATAAAGTATCAAAATTATTTTCAATGTTACCATATACTAAAATTAAAGCTTGACACTCTTTAATAACATTACAAGTAATATTAGTATCATTATCTGTTTTTTCATTTAATAAATTGCTTATTTTTTCTTTTAAATCTTTATTTTTGATAACAATAAAACTCCATGGTTCACGATTTTTAGCAGATGGAGCAAGTAAGCCACTGGAAATAATTTTTTTAATTGTATTCTTATTTAAAAATTTCTTATTATAATGTCTTACACTTCGACGTAATTTTATAGCTTTATTTAGTTCCATAGTATATCACCTATTATAATTATATAATGAAAATAAAAATTAGACAATAGAGATTTAAAACTTAAAAAATGGAGGCAATTACAAATTACAACTAGTTTATTGAATTTTACTTATTGTTTTAGTATAATATATTTGAAAGGAAAAATATTATGAATCCCATAATGATTAGTATATTTGGTCTGGAAATTAAATGGTATTCTTTTTTAATATTAATAGGTATTTTAATAGGTATATATCTTATTTTAAAAGAAGCTAAAAAGTTTAACTTAGATAGAAATGAAATATTTAATATTTGTTTTTATGCTATTATAATAGGAATAATAGGAGCAAGAGTTTATTATGTTCTATTTAATATTCATTATTATCGCTATAATTTATTAGAAATATTTGCCGTTTGGAATGGTGGTCTTGCAATTCATGGAGGCTTAATCTTTGGTCTTATAACTATTATTCTTTATTGTAAGAAAAAACATTTAAACTTTATGCGTATTTTAGATATTATTGCCCCGGCAGTATTACTTGCGCAAAGTATAGGAAGATGGGGAAACTTCTTTAATAGTGAAGCTCATGGCTTTGCAACTTCTTATACATATTTAAAATCTTTATATATACCAGAATTTGTTATTAAAGGTATGTCTATCGGAGGTACTTATTATTTACCTACTTTCTATTTTGAATCTTTATGGTGCCTATTTGGGTTCATTATACTTTTAATTATAAGAAGATTTAAATATATTAAAATAGGAACAGTAAGTTCTATATATCTTATGTGGTATAGTTTTGGAAGATTTTTTATTGAAGCATGGAGAACAGATTCTTTGATGCTCGCGGGATTTAAAGTAGCTCAAATAGTCTCGGTTATTGCCTTTGTCTCTTCCTTAATATATTTAATTTATATTTATAGTAAAGGAAAATATTATAATCTTTATAATGATATAAATAAAGGACGTAGTAGTTAAAAAATGGAATAATAATTATCTATCTATATTATATTTTATTGATGATACATGAAAAAAAATCTTTTTTTAATTATTATAGTAAGTTTTCTTTTTTATCTAACTGTTATAGATAACAAAAATAATAATACTAGTTATTCTTTAAAAGAAGAGGCTAATTTAACTAATTTTATTATAAAAGATAATTTAATTTATTATTTAACTAATAATAATATAAACTCTACTCTTTATAAAACTAATTTAAATTTAACTAATCATGAGAAAATAACAGAACTTGCAGGATATTGCTTTTTAGAAGATAATTTTATTGTTTGTAATAATAACTCATATATTAAAATATATAATTTAGAATTAACTAATATATATAAATCTAAAGTAAAGAATGGAGAATATATAACCCCCTATAAAGATACTTTCTTAAAAATAAATAATAATAACTTATATTTAAATGATACTCTTTTTACTAATATAAACTTAATTGGGACATATAAAAATTATTTTTATAATACTTATAATACTTATTTATTATTTATTAATTATGATACTAAAATATCTTATTTATATGATATAAATAATAAGACAATAAAAGAAATAAACTATTCTAATTATTTTAAATATAATAAAGGCTTTTGCTTTTATAATGCTGATAATTTATATATTATAGATTTAATAGATAATAAAGAATATACTTTAAAAAATCCTTTAAATATAGATTTATATTTAGATGGTAATATTTATTTTCCGAGTATTTATTTATATAACTCGAAAAGTTTTATTAACTATAATTATGATACTAATAAAACATATAATATATCTTTACCTACTTTAAATATTAATAACATATTAGTTAAAGATAACTTTCTATATTATTCTTATATAAATAGTATATATAAAATAGATTTAACAAATAATATAGATAAAGATACAGAAGTTTTAAATAATACTAAAAATATAGAAGATAAATACCATATTAAATTATATATTAAAGATAAAAGTAATTTAGATTATAAAGAGTTTAATATAGATTATGAAGATGATAATGATACAATTAATAATGCTTTAAATAAAATAGATAATATTATGAGTAAATTTCCAGAGGGCTTTTTTAAAACATTTTATGATGATACTTATAAGGGATTACATATTTATTTAACAGGCAAAATAACACCAAAAAATTTAGATAAACAAGTAGAAAATCCTACTGCTTATTCTCTTACTTATGATGCTAAATATATAATAGTTATAGATATAACTAAAAATGACTTAGAAACAACTCTTGCTCATGAAATATTTCATAATATAGAATTTAAATTACAAGATAAAAATATATTTTTAAACTGGAATAAATATAATCCCCAAAACTTTACTTATAATTATTCTTATACTAAACCCTATAAATATGATTATACCTTAAATGAGGAAGATAATAACAATGTTTATTTTATTGATAAATATTCAGAAACTTACCCTGAAGAAGATAGAGCTCGTATTTTTGAAGTTATTTGTAATTCTAATAATAATTTATCTTTATATCCCCATTTATATCAAAAAGCTTTATATTTAAAAACAGAAATATTAAAATATTATCCTAACTTTTCAGAAATATTTAAGATAGCAGAATAACTAAATTATTATTTAGATATAATGATATTTTTTTCTTTTAATAAATCTTCTTGTTTAATATCTAAAGTTTGTTCTAAAGTAGGACTTGCATTAACAAAAACATATTTACTTTTAATATTTTTAATAAATTTAGAAGCATTTATTTTATCTTCTGTAAATATCGCAGAACTAAAACTCGCACTATTACAATTAATTCTTGTTATTGCTTCTTCGATATCGTCTACTTCTATTACATTATCTAAATTATGTTTTAAATTACTATTTATATAAAGATTAATATTTAAGTTAGTATTTATTATTTTTTTAATGAAGTCCATATTTTTTAAAGAATCAATATAGATGTCATAATTCATAAAACCTGATGTAATAACTTTAGTTGAAGCATCTTTTAAATTTTTGTTAATAAATGTATGCTCTCCAACAATAATTGTAGCATCTATTGTTTTAAAATTCTCAAATAGTTCTTTATTATTAGCATTTATAATTTGGCTTATCATTTCTTTTTTTAAGTCATTTTTTTCTAATATATCTTCTATAATATTAATTATTAATTTATTTACTCCCAGCATAAAACCATTATAACTAAATATAACTGTATTATGAGTAAGTATGGCGAGTAAAATTATTTCTATTAAAGTATAAGTATTTCCATCAAATAAAACTAATAATACTCCTAATTTATCATAAACTGTACTTTTTAATAAACTATCACTTTTATTGATACTCTTTTTACTATTAATTAAAACATCAGCATATTTATATCTATTTAATATTTTATCTATTATATTTTTATCTAATTTAAACCCATTATGGTTATTTATATCTATATTATTTGCTTCATTAATTAAATCTAAATTATCATTTAAGCACTCGATAAAACTTGATACTAACTCTAATTCACATTTATAGTCATTATATCTATTAGAAATTAAGGCTTTATTTATTATATCTTTAATATTATTTTCCATGTTTAATTCCCCTTTCTTGGTCTATTTCTTCGTCTAAACTCAGAGCTTTAAAGAAAATTTTTGTTTGTTCTTCATTAAGACTTTCTAGTTTTATTTTTTTATTATCTCTTATTTGGTCGATTGCTATTCTTATTTGGAATATTACTTTATCTAAGTATGGTCGATTAAATAAAATATCTCCAATTATTATTTCTGTATCATTAAAATCATATATTATAGCCATATTATTATTCATAATTATTCTTGTATTATTTATATTAAAACCATAATTTTGTCCAATAGATGAAACTAAATTATCTTCATGTATTACTATTTTTCCACTTATCATATTTTTAGTACTATATTCTAATTTTAATAATTTAAAAATATCTTCTTTTTTAGTATTTGTATTATCATATATATAAAAGTCGTCTTTATATATAGCTAAAGTATCATAATTAGATGTTACAACACTTTCTTTTCCAGCGATAATATATTGAATATCAGAATCGTCTGTATATAAACCATAGTATAAACTAATAACAGGTTTAAAATCTAATGGTCTAACAGTAAAACTATCTAATGAAAATTCTTTTAGAGAATCTCCTATATCATTATTACCTTTACCTATTGTAATTTTTCCAAGTTTTAAAGCTTGATATTGTTCTTTAGTAATTTTTCCTAGTCTTAATAAATTTTTAAATTCTAACTCGTCTATTCTTAATAATTCATTACTAGCTTCTTTATATAACATAAGAATAATATCAGTAAATTCTTCTTCGGTAAGTCCTTTATATTTAGCTCTAATAAAAGCTTTTTCAGGTATTTCGATATTATCAAAACATAAAACATTTTTATTGCGCCATACCCAACTTTGAGCAACTAAATTTCCTTCATTATCTTTAATAACAAATATTCTGCCATTTTTATCGACCATACTATGTTCCATGGTAGTTTCACCATAATTACCTAATTCTTGACAACAATTACTTAAAGGACCAATAATTAAAGCAAGTGGGTCATCTAATCTTAATATTTCGTATGTATATTCTTTAGTTTTCTTACGTATTCTTGGAATACTACTATATACTCTTTTTTTACCATGATTATATATTTCTTGTAAAATATTAAAGCTTCTATTATCATAACCTATTTTACTTGCAAGGGAGGCAAGAGTTTCATTTCCTAGTTCAACATTTTCATAAGCATAAGTTTTAACAAAAGCAAGGGCTTTATCTAAGTCAAGAGTTCTATTACTATTAAATGCTTTAATATCTTCCCAATACTTTTCGATTACACCAATATATTCTATATATTCTTTATTTTCTAATATTTCATTCATATATTTAAACATAAAATCTCTAAAATCAGGTTTATATTTCATATCAAATTTAGAAAATATTGCAAAAGCTTTTTCATGAGTTAATATTTCTTTTATATGAGCTTTTTCCATGATATCTCTTAAAATACTAGCAATTTCTTTATTCTTTAGAATATTAATTAATATATAACCATTAGAACTTTTTTTATAACACTTATCTATTAAATTATCTTTATCAAATTCTTGAATTTTGGTAACACTTTCAAAAGATAATATTTTAGGAAGACCATTAAATAAATACATAACTTTATTATAGCCTTCTTTATCATCATCAAAAACACCAAAACACATACTAGATTTTAATAAGACCATTGTATCTTCGTCCGTGATGTTATATTTTAATTTCATTATTTGAGACCATTTCTTTTCCGATACGATAAATTTATCAGATAATAAAAGGGGAAATTCTCTCATAACTATATAATGGGGTATAAAATTTAATTTATAATACCAATCGACTAAAGTTTCGGCTTTATTACAGATAAGCATACATCTCACCATATGAGGATTTTTAATGATAATTTTTAATGCTTCCGCATTTCCACATATTCTAAATAATTCGTCTAAACCTTGAACACTAGGATTACCTTTTTTTAAACTTAATAAAACATTTTTCCCTTTTAAATATTTAAGCCAATTTTTATTATCTCTTAATAATTCAAATGTTAAAGGAGTTTTATCAGTATAATTATAAAAAACTTCTTTTAAAATATCAGGAGCATCTTCGTCTAAGAATAATTCTGGAGCATATACGCCTAATAAATCTTTAGCATCTTCATTATATCTTGCTCCAAGATTTATTGCTTCAATAATCTCTTTTATAATACTTTTATCAATATCAGTAGTATTATCTAAATTAATATGACAATCTATTAAAAATGAACCATATTTTTTAAATAATTCTAATATTTTTTGATTATCAAGACCTAATTTTTTACATTTATTAACAAAATAAAAAGTATCTTCATTACAAACTATTTCAATATTTTTACTTTTAAGAATATCTATCCATTCAGGGTTATTTTGAATACATAAGGGAGTAATATTTCTTCTATAAAAAAGTTTAGTAAGTTTTTCATTTTCGTTTTCTAAGAATAAATCAGGGTATTTCTTTTTAAAACTTAAAGGCAAAAATTCAAAATCAATATCTTCTATTCTTTCATTTAAAAGCATAAAAATATATCTATTTAATTCTTCTTCATAGTCATGTTTACCTAAATTTTCAGCGATATCACCATGATAATAAAATGACTTAATAACCTCAATTAAACAAGAGCCATATTTAGAACAAGCTTCAATAAAATTATTATTACCTATATTATTATATAAAAGATAATATATAGGTTTTAAATAGAAATCTTTTCCTTTAATAACTTCTGTTAAAAAAGAATAATTATTTAAAATATCTATTAAAATATCAGTCTCACTGTCAAAGCCAATTTCTAACATATTAATAATAGTCTCTTTTTTAGAATCTTCAATATTATGTTCATTTAATAGCTTGTCTAATAAATCATAATCAAGAAATTCATTTTTAAAGACTTTTCCAAGTTTTCTTTTTGTATCTCTATTAAGATAAACTTCTTCATAACTTCTTATAGCTTTTATAATATTTTCTAATTCTTTTAATAAACTTTTTTGATTAGTTATTTTATTTTTAAGAAGATAATTATATTCACTAATTAACTCTATAAAACTAAGAGAATTTATTTTTAAATTTAAAATATTATTATTTATATTGTTAAATTCTATTAAATTATTTAGGCCACATTTTTCGATAAATTCTATTAAAGCTTTATTTTTAACAATATCTTCAAGAGGTAAATAAAGAGAACAGGCTTTAATTAATTCTAAATTTATTTCTTTAGTATTTTTAAAATAATTTTTTATAGCGGACTTAATAATATCTCTTGTTGCAATAAGATTATTACTCATTAAATAAGTATCTAATATTATATCTAATTCTTGAGGGTAATTTTGGATGTATTTAAAAATATTAAAATCTTCATTAAACCATTTATAATAACGTTTATTTCTTATACCTATATCTAAATCTTTTTTCTTAAAAATATCTATATATTTTCTTATTTCAGATATACTTAAAATACCATCATAATAATTATTTAAAACACTCTCTGGTAATTCTTTTTCTAATATAAATATTTTAGGGTATTTTTTGAATATTTCTTTAGGTAAGTTTTCTCTTTTAGGAAATACTCTCCCCTTTTTTATTTCTAAAATAATATCTTTAAATAATAATTCTTTGGCCTCTTGATAAGTTAAATTATTATCAAAAACACTATCTAAAAAGTCAAAATTACCAATTAAATCTTTTTTATAACTAGTAATTTCTAAGATAAATTCTGGATAATATTTAAATAATTTTAGAGCATTATTAAAGCCAAGGCTTTCGACGAGTTTTCTTGAGGGACTAAAACGAGCCATTTCAAAGGAATGTTCATTAATATATTTTAGAATACTTGGATATTTACTTATATGAATAAATTCTATTTTTCTATCTTTAATTAACTTTTTTATTTCTTCGGGTATTTCTATATCAATATTTATTTTAGTATTATTTTCATTAATAGCATCAGGCATAACATAGTCATATAATACGTATATATTTCTTGTTCGACAACCATTTAAATTAATACTACCAAAGTCAAATTCTTTAAGTAAAGAAAAATCAAGATTGGCGTGAGTATTAGAAAAGTCAAGATTAGCAAACATATTAGATAATAAAGATAGACCATACCATTCAGAGAAAGGAATAGCACTTAAATCATGAATTAATAATTTATTTAATATATTATAGTAATTTATTTTAAATTTATTATAACTTAAAATATTAGAATTTAATTTATTTTCAAGTTCTAATAATTCATGTTTAATTTTTCTAAATTCTTTTAAAGTAATTTTAGACATATATCTTCCTCCAAAGAGTAATTTACATTATATTAATAATATCAAAATAAAGAAGAAAAGTCATTAATAAAAGTTAAAAATATAAAATTTCTATTTACAATATGTATTAAAATATGATAATATTTAAATG
>CANQTE010000025.1 GCA_947626695.1 uncultured Bacilli bacterium
AAAGTGCGAAATTTGTCGTTCTATAGGGAAAATCGGTATTTTAAGCAAAAAATTAAAAAGAAACGATAATCAAGCCTATAATTTTACTTAATATTTAAGAAAATTATAAATTTAAATTAATACTTGACCAAAAAATAAACTATACTTTATACTGATATATATACAATAAAATGTATATTTCAGGAAGGTGTTTGTAATTTTTAAAACAATTAAATGTAAAATATACTCATAAATAAAAATATGTGATTTGAAATTTATTGCATAGTTTCTTAACAATTACACTGAAAAATGCTATAATTTCAGTGTGATTGTTAAGAAGGGTTATCATGGAAAACGAAGTTAGGTTTAAAATAGAGCTAGGAATTATTAATGATTATATTGATACTATTAATAATAGTAAAGAAACTATAAAAGAAATTAAAGAGAAAAGAATAGCTAAAATTGAAATAATGAATAGTAAAATTAAAGAGTTATTAGAAAAATATAAAAAGGAAAAAAGAAATATATATATTAGTGTAATAACGCAAATAATGGATGCTAATAATGGTATGATTTCAACAAGATTAATTGAGCCA
This sequence comes from uncultured Bacilli bacterium, assembly GCA_947626695.1. Taxonomy (GTDB): domain Bacteria; phylum Bacillota_I; class Bacilli_A; order RF39; family UBA660; genus Caccenecus. The sequence continues at coordinate 576 of CANQTE010000025.1, forward strand.
ATTAATATAAATAGATGCTATCTTTCTTTAATGAAAAAAATGAGAGAAATAGAGAAAATATCAAGAGGTATTTATCTTTCTTCTAATACTTTTGAAGATAGTTATTTTTCTTTTCAACAAAAGTATAAAAAAATTATATTCTCTCACATGAACGCTTTATATTTTCATGGTTTAACAGAGGAATTTCCTTATAACTATACTATAACAGTTCCTCAAAAATATCATGTAAAAATTGTTAATAAAAAATGTAATGTTTTTTATGTCTCTGAAAAAATATATGATTTAGGAATAACAGAAATTAAAACTCCGTACGGAAATAAAGTAAGAGTATATGATAAAGAAAGATGTATATGTGATATTATTAGGTCAAAAAAAAGATTAGATATAGAACAAGTTAAAAAAGTTATTAAAAATTATATGAAATGTAATGATAAAGATTTAGTAAAATTATCTTTATATTCTAAAAAAATGGGTATAAGAGAAAAAGTTATGGAAATGGTTGGTGATTAATATTAAAAAAATTAAAGTAATAAAAAGTTTAGAAAATTTTATTGAAGTATTAATGAACAATTAATGTACTTAAAATAGCCATAGATAAAAATGTGTGATTTTTGTGAAATTTATACTTGACTAACATAAAATATACTGTTATAATCTATGTCGTATGACTGGCTTAGATGTGCAAGGTTGCTGATACGCGAGGGTTAGTTGCTTCAATTAATCTTTTATCAGGTAATTTGAACGGAGCAAGTCTATACTAGATATAGGCGAAAGGAGGACATTTATATATGTCAAATACTAAAGTAAGAATTAATCTTAAAGCGTATGACCATAGATTATTAGATAACGCCGCGATTAAGATTGTTGAAACAGTTAAAAGAACAGGTGGAGAAGTAAGTGGACCAGTACCACTTCCAACTGAAATTCAAAAATATACTGTTTTAAGAGCAGTTCACAAATATAAGGACGCGAGAGAACAATTTGAAATGCGTACTCATAAAAGATTAATTGATATTAAAAATCCAAGTAAAGAGACAATTGATGCTTTAACTCACTTAGATTTACCAAGTGGTGTGGACATTGATATAAAATTATAATAGAAAAGAGGAAATAAAATGAAAGGAATCTTAGGGCGTAAGCTTGGTATGACCCAAGTATTTACGAAAGACGGAAAGTTAATTCCGGTTACAGTAGTCGAAATTGCACCTAATACCGTAATGCAAGTTAAAACAAAAGAGAAAGATGGCTATAATGCTATTCAATTAGGTGTATTCGATAAAAAAGAAAAAAATGCTAATAAACCAGAAATGGGAAGAGCAAAGAATGCAAATACAACTCCTAAGCGCTTCTTAAAAGAGATAAGAGATTATGAGGGAACTTATAATGTAGGAGATACAATTGGTGCTAGTTTATTTGAAGTTGGAGATATTATTGATGTTACAGGAACTAGTAAAGGTAAAGGTTTTACAGGTGTAATTAAACGTCATAACCAATCACGTGGACCAGAAACACATGGTTCTAATTATCATAGAAGACCAGGTTCAATGGGAACTATGTTACCAAAGAGAGTTTTAAAAGGTAAAAAGTTATCTGGACATATGGGAGTTGAGACAGTAACTATTCAAAACCTAGAGGTTATTGAAGTAAATGAAGCCGAAAATTATATTTTAGTAAGTGGAAATATTCCAGGAGCAAAAAATTCATTAGTATTAATTAAGAGTGCTGTTAAAAACAGTAAAAAGAAAAATCCAAAAGAGATTTTAGTTTATGAAAAAAGTGAGGCAGAAGTTAAAGAAGAAAGCATTGCACCAGATACTGAAGAAATAGTAACTGAAGAAGAAAATTCTAGTATCGAAGAAAGTGCTAGTGCTGAAGATGCCAATACTAATGAAGAAGAAAACAAAACAGAAGAATAGTTTTCTAGAAAGGAAATATTATGAAAATAAGTGTAAAAAATAAACTTGGCGAAAAAGTTAAAGATTTATCTTTAGCCGATAGTGTTTGGAATATTGAAGCTAATGATTTAGTTTTAAAGAAAATGATAAGATTACAGCTTAATGCAACACGTCAAGGAACAGCTAAAACTAAAACTCGTAGTGAAGTCTCTGGAGGAGGTAAAAAACCTTGGAGACAAAAAGATACTGGACGTGCTCGTCAAGGAAGTATTCGTGCTCCACAATGGAGAGGTGGAGGAATTGCTTTAGGTGTTACTCCTCGCGATTATACTTTTGATATTAATAAAAAAGAAAGAGTACTAGCTTTAAAAAGTGCTTTAACTCATAAAGCTCAAGATAAGGAATTAGTAGTTCTTGATGAAATTAAGCTTGATAGTTTAAAAACTAAAGAAGTTAAAAAATTAATAGATAATTTAAAACTAGAAGGAAAAGTATTATTTGTAACATTAGATGAAAATGAAGATTTATTTATGTCTTCTAGAAATTTAGGATATGCTTATCATATCATGGTAAGTGATATTAACTGCCTAGATTTAGTTAATGCTGATACATTAGTAATTGATGAAGGGGCAGTTAAAAAATTAGAGGAGGTGCTTAAATAATGAAAGATTATACAGATATTATTTATTCACCAGTTATTACAGAAAAAAGCACATTAAAAATGCAAAATGATAATGTATATACATTTAAAGTTGCAGGTTCTGCTACTAAAACACAAATCAAAAAAGCTGTTGAAAAAGCTTTTGGAGTTAAAGTTATAAGTGTTAATACATTAAATACAAAAGCAAAGAAAAGAAGAGTTGGAAAATATACAGGTATGACTAAAACATATAAAAAAGCAATCGTTACTTTAAGTTCTGACTCTAAAATAGAATTATAGGAGGAGGAAGTTTATGGCTATTAAAAAATTTAAACCTACGACAAATGGACGTCGAGGAATGTCAACTCTTGTTAATGAAGAATTAACAACTAGTACTCCTACTAAAAGTTTAACAAAGATTAAAACTAAAACTGGTGGTAGAAATAATCAAGGAAAACTTACTGTTCGCCATATTGGTGGAGGAGCTAAAAGAAAATATCGTTTAATTGATTATAAGAGAAATAAAATAGGAGTTACAGGTCGAGTTGCAACAATAGAATATGACCCAAATAGAAGTGCTAATATAGCTTTAATTAACTATCGTGATGGTGAAAAAAGATATATTATTGCTCCTAAAGGATTAGAAGTTGGAATGATAATTGAAAATGGTAAAGACGCTGATATTAAAGTAGGAAATGCTTTACCACTTGAGAATATTCCTGTTGGTACTTTTATTCATTGTATTGAATTAAAACCTGGTAAGGGTGCCGAAATGATAAGAAGTGCTGGTGGAAGTGCTCAAATACTTGGTCGTGATGGTAAATATGTTATATTAAGGCTTCAAAGTGGTGAAACAAGAAAAGTACTTGGAACTTGTATGGCAACTATTGGAGTTGTTGGTAATGAAGATTACGAACTTGTTAATTTAGGAAAAGCAGGAAGAAAAAGACATATGGGTATTAGACCTACTAACCGTGGTAGTGTAATGAATCCGAATGATCACCCACATGGTGGTGGTGAAGGACGTACTCCAGTTGGACGTAAGAGCCCAATGACCCCTTGGGGTAAACCTGCACTTGGTTATAAAACAAGAAAAAATAAAAAGGCTTCTAGCAAGTTAATTGTTAGTAGAAAGAACAAATAGGTGAGTAACAATGGCAAGAAGTTTAAAGAAAGGACCTTATGTATTTGATAGATTACTTAAAAAGGTTCAAGAATTAAATAAAACTGGAAAAAAAGAAGTTATTAAGACATGGTCTCGTCGTTCAACTATTTATCCAGATTTTGTAGGACACACTATCGCTGTTCATAATGGTAAAGAATTTATTCCAGTATATGTTACAGAAGACATGGTAGGACACAAACTTGGAGAGTTTGCTTTAACTCGTAAGTTTGGTGGACATGCAGGACAAAAGTAGGAGGTTAATAAATGGAAACTTATGCAATACATAAGGGAGCTATGATTGCCCCTAGAAAAGCAAGAATGACAATGGATTTAATTCGTGGAAAAGATGTCCAAACTGCACAAGGAATATTAAATAATACTAATACTAAAGCAGCTAGATTAATTCTTAAAGTTTTAAATAGTGCAATTAGTAATGCAGTTAATAATTTTGGTGCACGTGAAGAAGATTTAGTTATAAGTGAGTGTTATATTAATCCAGGACAAATATATAAAAGAATTAAATTTGCCAGTCGTGGAAATGTAGACCGTCGAGATAAAAGAACTAGTCATATAACTATTAAAGTTAGTGATGGTAAAGTTAAGGAGGAAGCATAATGGGACAAAAAGTTAATCCAATAGGTTTTAGACTTGGAGTTAATAAAACTTGGGAATCTAAATGGTTTGCTAAGAAAGATTATGCCGAGACTCTAAATAAAGATATTAAAATTAGAGAATTTTTAGAGAGTAAGTTAAAAGATGCTGCAGTTGCTAGTATTGAAATAGCACGTAAAAAAAGTCGTATTGATGTAACTATTAATACTGCTAAACCTGGTGTTATTATTGGTAAAGGTGGAGAAGATATTGAACGTCTTCGTAAAAGTATTAAAAAACTAGTTAATGAAGATGTTTATGTTAATATAGTTGATGTTAAAAATCCAGACTTAAATGCTAAATTAGTAGCTCAAAATATTGCATCTCAAATCGAAGCTAGAGCGCCATTTAGAAGTGCTCAAAAAAGAGCAATTAGAAATACAATGAAGGCTGGAGCTAAAGGAATAAAAACTAGTGTTTCAGGAAGACTTGGTGGAGCAGAAATGGCTCGTACTGAAGGATATACTGAAGGAACTGTTCCACTTCATACAATTAGAGCAGACGTTGATTATGCAACAGCAGAAGCTAATACTACTTATGGTAAAATAGGCGTTAAAGTATGGATATACAAAGATGAAATTCTACCAGCTAAAAAACCTTTGAGAGGAGCTGATTCTAATGTTAATGCCAAAAAAGACTAAATATAGAAAACCTCATAGACTTACTTATGATGGGAAAGCAAGAGGTAATACTGAACTTCATTTTGGAGATTATGGCTTACAAGCTAAAACAGGTGCTTGGATTAGTGCTAGACAAATTGAAGCTGCTCGTATTGCAATGACACGTTTTATGAAACGTGGTGGAAAAGTTTGGATAAATATATTTCCACATTTAGCTATTACAAGAAAACCTCTTGAAACTCGTCAAGGTAAAGGAAAAGGTAACGTAGAAGACTGGGTTGCAGTTGTAAAAACTGGTAAGATAATGTTTGAAATTGGTGGTGTTGATGAAGCTACTGCTCGTGAAGCATTTAGACTTGCTAGTCATAAATTACCAGTTAAAACTAAATTTATTAAAAAAGATGTAAAGGAAGGTGAATCTCTTGAAAATTAAAGATATAAGAGAACTTTCAAATAAAGATTTAGAAGGAAAAATAATTAGTGCTAAAAAAGAGTTATTTGAACTTCGTATGAAACAAGCAGTTGGTACTTTAGAGAAACCTTCTAAGATTAAAGAATTAAGAAAAGATGTTGCGAGAATGAAAACAGTACTTCGTGAAAGAGAGTTAAAGGAGGCACATGATGGAGAATAGAAAACAAGAATTAGTTGGTAAAGTTGTTAGTAATAAAAATGATAAAACTATTACTGTACTAATTGAGACATATAAAACTCACCCACTTTATAAAAAACGTGTTAAATATTCTAAAAAATATACTGCTCATGATGAAGCAAATGAAGCAGGTATTGGAGATACAGTAAGAATTAGAGCTACAAGACCACTTTCTAAAACAAAAAGATATGAACTTGTAGAAATCGTTTCTAAAGCTGTAGTACTTTAGGAGGTAAAATCATGGTTCAACAAGAAACAAGATTAAAAGTTGCTGATAACACAGGAGCTAGAGAATTATTAGTTATTCGTGTTATGGGTGGTTCTAAGGTTAAAACTGCTAACATTGGTGATGTAGTAGTCGGAACTGTAAAAAAAGCTATTCCAAATTCTAATATGAAAAAAGGAAAAGTTGTTAAAGCTGTTATTGTTCGTACTACTGAAGGTGTTAGAAGAAATGATGGAAGCTATATTAAATTCGATGATAATGCTTGTGTAATAATTAAAGATGATAAATCTCCAGTTGGAACAAGAGTTTTAGGTCCAGTTGCAAGAGAGCTTAGAGAACATGATTACATGAAAATTGTGTCTTTAGCTAAGGAAGTTATATAGGAGGATTATTATGAAGATTAAACAAGGCGATGAAGTTTTAATAATTGCTGGTAAAGATAAAGGCAAAAATGGTAAAGTTATTAAAACTCTTAAAAAAGAACAAAAAGTTGTTGTTGAAGGAATTAATATAGTAAAAAAACACGTTAAACCAAGAAATCAAAATGATAAAGGTGGAATATTTGATATAGAAGCTCCAATTCATGTGTCAAATGTCAAAAAAATAGATAATACTCGCAGTACTAAAAAAGAAAGTAAAAGTAAGTAGGTGAATATTTATGAGTAATTATAAGAAAATTTATGACGATAAAATCGTTAAAAGTTTAAAAGATAAATTCAAATATTCAAGTGTTATGGAAGTACCAAAACTAGAAAAAATAGTTATCAATATTGGTTGTGGTGATGGTTCTCATGACCATAAATACATAGACGCTGCTTTAAAAGATTTAGAGACTATTACAGGTCAAAAAGCAGTTATAACTAAAGCTCGTAAATCTATTGCTGGTTTTAAAGTAAGAGAAGGACAAGCTATTGGTGTTAAAGTTACTCTTCGTGGTGAAAAGATGTATGATTTTTTAGAAAAACTTATTCGTGTTTCATTACCACGTGTTCGTGATTTTAGAGGAGTATCTAAAACAGCATTTGATGGTAAAGGTAATTATACATTAGGTGTTAAGGAACAATTAATATTTCTAGAAATTGATTATGATAATGTAGTTAAAGTTCGTGGTATGGATATTGTATTTGTTACTACTGCTAAGACAAATGAAGAAGCATTTGCTTTATTAGAGGCATTTGGTATGCCTTTTAAGAATTAAGGAGGAAACTCATGGCAAAGAAAAGTATGATTATTAAAAGCAAGAGAACACCAAAATATAAAGTTCGTGCTTATACTAGATGTGAAAGATGCGGAAGACCTCATGGTGTAATGCGTAAGTTTGGTATTTGTCGTATTTGTTTTAGAGAACTTGCAAATGAAGGTAAAATACCTGGTGTTAAGAAGTCTAGTTGGTAGGAAAGGAGGAATTTTAGATGGTTCAAGATAAGATAGCAGATATGCTTACAAGAATACGTAATGCTAATCAAATGAAATATGATACCGTAGAAGTTATTGGAACTAAGATGACTGTAGGAATTGCGGATATTCTAAAAAGAGAAGGTTATATTGCTGATTATAAAAATGAAGAGGCAGTTACTGGAAATAAATTAATATTAACTTTAAAATATGGTGAAAGACGTGAAAGAGTTATTACAGGTTTAAAAAGGATTAGTAAATCTGGACTTAGAGTATATGCAAAAGCAAATGAAATTCCTCGGGTATTAAATGGGCTTGGTATAGCAATTATTTCAACTTCTGAAGGATTAATGACTGATAAAGAAGCAAGAAATAAAGGATTAGGAGGCGAAGTACTTGCCTATATTTGGTAAGGAAATATTATGAGTAGAATAGGTAATAGAAAGATTTCGCTTCCAAGTGGTGTTAGTGCTACTATAGAAGATAATAAAATAACTGTTAAAGGTTCTAAAGGTACTTTAACAGAAAATATTAATAATTTAGTTGAAGTAGTTATTACTGATGCTAGTATTGAAACTAAAGCTAAAAATGATAGTAAAGAAGCTAATATGTGTGTTGGAACAATGAACTCATTAATTAATAATATGGTAATTGGAGTAAATACAGGATTTAGTAAAGGCTTAGAAACCGTTGGTGTTGGATATCGTTTTCAAGTAAGTGGAAATAAAATTAATATTTCTGCAGGATATTCTCACCCAGTAATTGTTGAAATACCAAGTGATTTAAAAGTAGAACAAGTAAGTAATACAGAAATTACTATAAGTGGTATTGATAAGCAGAGAGTTGCTCAATTTGCGGCCAATATTCGTGAAATAAGAGAACCAGAGCCATATAAAGGCAAAGGTATTCGTTATAAAGGTGAGTATGTACGTCGTAAAGAGGGTAAGAAGGCTGCTAAATAAGGTTAGAAAGGTTGGATTATTATGATTAAAAAAGAATCTCGTAATGTAGCACGTACAAGACGTCATGCTAGAGTTCGTGAAAAAATAAGTGGAACACAAAGTATTCCAAGACTTAATGTCTTTCGTTCAAATAAAGGAATATATGTTCAAGTAATTGATGATACAACTGGGAAAACCTTAGTTAGTTCATCAACAATAGAATTAAAAATTAAAAATGGAAGTAATATTGAAGCTGCTAAATTAGTAGGAGAAGATATTGCTAAAAAATGTAAAAGTGCCAAAATAGAAACTGTTGTTTTTGATAGAGGCGGTTATTTATACCATGGTCGCATTGCAGCTTTAGCAGAAGCAGCACGTGAGAATGGTCTCAAATTCTAGAGTGGGAGGAAAAGTTATGCCAAAGAAAAATATAGAGCCAAAGAAAAATTTATTAGAAGAAAAAGTTATATCTATTGGGCGAGTAACGAAGGTTACCAAAGGTGGTAGGCACTTTAGATTTTCAGCAACAGTTGTAGTTGGAAACCGTAAAGGGTTAGTTGGTATTGGTAATGGTAAAGCTAATGAAGTACCGGAAGCAATTAAAAAAGCATTACAAGCTGCAAATAAAAATGTTACTAAAGTATCTTTAATTGATAATAGAACAATACCACATGAAGCTACTTGTAAAGTTGGTAGGTCAGTAGTTATGATAAAACCAGCTCGTAAAGGTACAGGTATTATTGCCGGTGGTGCTGCAAGAGCAGTTCTAGAACTTGCGGGTGTTAAAGATATTGTATCTAAATCACTTGGGTCTAATACCAAAATTAATGTTGCAAAAGCTACTCTTGAGGCATTAAAATCAGAGAAAAGCCCTGCTAAAATAGCAGCTTTACGTGGTAAGAAAGTTGAGGAGTTATAAGATGAAGTTACAAACATTACCTGCGTCAAATGAAACTAAGGCGCGTAAAAGAGTAGGTCGTGGACCAGGAAGTGGTATGGGTAAAACTTCAACTCGTGGAGAAAATGGTCAAAAATCAAGAAGTGGAGCAAGCATTTCTGCATGGTTCCAAGGTGGTCAAACTCCAATATATAGAAGAATTCCTAAACGTGGTTTTAATAATAAAAGATTTGAAGTTAAATATGCGACTATTAATTTAAGTGATATAGAAAAATATTTTAATAATGATGATGTAATTACTCCAGAAGTATTAAAAGAAAAAGGAATACTTAAAAAACAATTAAATGGAGTTAAAGTACTTGCAAATGGTGAATTAACAAAAAAAGTAGTAGTTAAAGCCCAAAGATTTTCATCTAAAGCTGTCTCTAAAATAGAAAATGCTGGCGGTAAAGCCGAGGTGATTTAGATGATTAAAGGAATTGCCAAAATATTTAGTAAACAAAATAAAGATTTAAGAAAAAGAGTTTATTTTACATTATTTTGTTTAGGTTTCTTTGCTTTAGGAATAAATGTTACAATTCCATGGGCTAATACCATATATGCCGAGCTTGGTTTTTTAGAAATATTTAACTTAATGAGTGGTGGAGGACTTCAAAGATTTTCAATTTTTGCTTTAGGAGTTAGTCCTTATATTACTGCAAGTATTATAACTCAATTATTACAAATGGATATTATTCCTTATTTTAAAGAATTAAAAGAACAAGGTTATGTAGGTAGGCAAAAAATTAATAAAATTACTAGATATTTAGGTATTATAATTGCCTTTATTCAAAGCTATGCGATGAGTGTATTTTATTTAAAAACCGGAGATGTCATGATAATGCTTAAAACAAGTTTAGTAATGACTGCCGGGACAGCATTTTTACTCTGGATGGGAGACCAAATTTCCCAAAAAGGTATTGGTAATGGACAATCATTATTAATCATGGCTGGTATTATTATGAGTATGCCAAATGTCTTTACAGGAGCATTTAATGCTTTTATAAAGGGTAGTTTTGAAACAGGACTTGGAATAACATTATTCATATTATTTATATTAGTTTATATTCTAATTATAGTAGGAATTATATGGATACAATTAGCTGAGAGAAGAATACCTATCCAATATTCTAATCGAACTAATAGTGCTTATGGAGCACAACAATCATTTTTACCAATAAAGATTAATAGCGCGGGTGTTATTCCTGTAATATTTGCATCAGTACTTACTACTATACCTGCTACAATAGTGCAATTAATTGGAAATGAAACTGCAATAAATTTTGTTAATAATTATATAGTTTATACATCTCCAACTGGACTATTACTTTATATAGTATTAATATTCTTATTTGGATATTTCTATACCTTCTTAAGTATGAACCCAGAAGAGATGAGTAAAAATTTAAATAAAAATGGTGGTTATATTCCTGGAGTTAGACCAGGAGAAGAAACTACTAAATATATTAGTAAATCATTATCAAGGCTTACAACAGTTGGTTCTGTTTTCTTAGTTATTCTAGCAGGACTTCCAGTTATAATATCATCATTTACTAGTTTACCTAGTAATGTTACAATTGGAGGAACAGGAATATTAATTGTTGTAGGAGTTGCCATAGAAACTTACAAACAAATAGAAAGTAGTTTAACTGCAAGAAGTTATGCTGCCCGTAAAAAGAGGTTCAGATAAATGAAGAATATCATTTTTATCGCTCCTCCCGCCGCGGGTAAAGGAACTGTAAGTGAGTATCTAGTAAAAACTTTTAATTATGAGCATATAAGTACAGGTGAAATACTTAGAGAAGAAATTAAAAGTGGTAGTAGTTTAGGAAAAGAAATAAATGATATTATCTCTTCTGGAGGACTTGTGAGTGACGCTTTTATGATTAAATTAATGGAAGAAAAACTTACTAAGTTAGATAAAGATAAACCATTTATATTAGATGGATTTCCAAGAACTATTACTCAAGCAGAAGAATTAGATAAAATGTTTATAACTAATAATATTACTAATAATATTGTAATTTATTTAGATATTACTTTAGATAAAGCTCTAGAGAGAGTATTGGGAAGAGTTATTTGTCCAAAGTGTAAAAAAAGTTATAATTTATCTAATGAAAAATTTAAACCAATTAAAGATAATCTTTGTGATAATTGTAATGTTTATTTAGAAAAAAGAGTAGATGATACAGAAGAAACTTTTAAAGTTAGATTTGAAAGTTTTATAAATAGTACTAAACCTATATTAGATTATTATAAAGATAAAGAAATACTTAAATCGGTAGATGCAACTATGAATTTAGATGATATGTTTAAAATTATAGTAAATGAGGCTAAAAATGATTAGTATTAAAAGTAATCGAGAAATAAAATTAATGAGAGAAGCAGGTATTCTTAATTATAAAACCCATGAAGAAGTAAAAAAGCACTTAAAACCTGGTATTACAACTAAAGAATTAGATAAAATAGCTTATAATTTTATTTCTTCTCATAATGCTAAACCGTCTTTTCTTAATTATGAAGGTTATCCAGCAAGTATATGTGTATCTATTAATGATGAAGTAGTACATGGTATTCCTGGAAAAAGAAAAATTAAGAATGGCGATGTTGTTTCAATTGATATTGGTGTTGAAGTACATGGATATCATAGTGATGCGGCAAGAACTTATATTATTGGTGATGTAGCACCAGAAATTAGAGATTTAGTTAATAATACCGAAAAAGCTTTAATGGTAGGCTTGTCTAAAATTCATGAAGGTGCTAAAATAGGTGATATAGGTTATGCAATTAGTGATTATGCTCATAAGCATGGATTATCTGTTGTTCGAGAGTTAGTTGGTCATGGTGTTGGTACTAATATTCATGAAGACCCAGATGTCCCTAATTTTGGAAATTTAGGTCATGGAATTACTCTTAAAGCAGGTATGGTTATTGCAGTTGAACCTATGTTAAATTTGGGCGAAAGGTATGTTTATATGCTTGATGATGATTGGACAATATGTACAGAAGATGGACTTCCTAGTGCTCATTTTGAACATACAGTTGTAGTAACAAAAGATGGATATGAAATTTTAACAGGAGATATTAGCGATGAAAAAGAATAAAAGAAGCGTTAATGAAGTTGTACGTGAAGAAAAAATTGAAGTAGAAGGTAAAGTAACAGAAGTTTTAAAAGGTGGAGAATATTTAGTTCTACTTCCAAATGAATTTACTGTAAAAGCCTACGTTTCTGGTAAAATGCGAGTAAATATGATTCGTATTCTACCAGGTGATACAGTAACAGTAGAGCTTTCACCTTATGATTTAACACGTGGGCGTATAACATGGAATAAGAGATAATGGAGGTATTATAATGAAAGTTAGACCATCAGTAAAAAAGATTTGCAAAAAATGCAAAATAATAAGAAGAAAAGGCAAAGTTATGGTTATTTGTGATAATCCTAAACACAAACAAACACAAGGTTAATAAAGGAGGTAATTATGGCACGTATTAAAAATATTGAATTACCAGGTGAAAAACAAATATTTGTAGGATTAACTGCAATATATGGTATTGGTAATAATTTAGGAAAAATGATTTGTGAAGCTGCTGGAGTTAATCCTGCAACTAAAGTTAAAGATTTAACTGATGATGAGATAGCACGTCTTCGTAAAGAAGTTGATAACCATGTTGTTGAAGGTGATTTACGTAGAACAGTGCAAATGAATATTAAAAATAAAATGGAAATTGGTTGCTATCAAGGGGTTAGACATAAAAAAGGCCTACCTGTAAGGGGACAAAGAACTAACCGTAATGCTCATACTCGTAAGGGTAGAGGTAAAGTAGTAGCTAACAAGAAGAAAGTATCTAAGTAGGAGGTTAAATTATGGCTTATAATAGAAGAAAAAGAAAAGTAAAAAAGAATATTCCTGAAGCTGTTGCACATGTGCATTCTACTTATAATAATACAATAGTTACTATTACAGAGAAAAATGGAAGTGTTATAGCTTGGGCATCAAGTGGAACTATTGGATATAAAGGAAGTAAGAAAAAAACACCTTTTGCGGCCGGCATGAGTGCAGAAGCTGCTGCTAAATCAGCAATGGATCAAGGGGTTAAAAAAGTTGATGTTATCGTTAAAGGACTTGGAGCTGGAAGAGAAACAGCAATTAGATCTTTACAAGCTGCAGGATTAGAAATACTTTCAATCACTGATGAGACACCAGTACCACATAATGGCTGTCGTCCACCAAAACGTCCAAGAAAGTAATTAATTTAAGAAAGGGTATTATTTATGATTAGTTTTGAAAAACCAGAATATAGAATTGCTGCTTATCAAGAAAGCAATCACTATGGAAAATTTGAATTAGAACCATTAGAAAGAGGATTTGGTACTACAATAGGAAATGCACTTAGAAGAGTTATGTTATCTAGTTTACCAGGTAGTGCAATTACATCTGTTAAAATTGAAGGTGTATTACATGAATTTCAAAAAATAGATGGAATAGTAGAAGATGTAACTAGTATTGTACTTGCACTTAAAAATGTTGTAGTTAAAAATCATACAGAAGAAGTTGTAACTTTAAGATTATTTAAAGATACTGAAGGTCCTGTAACGGCCGGAGATTTTGAAAAAAATGCTGATGTTGAAATTATTAACCCAGAACTAGTAATATGTAATTTAGTTGAGGGTGGTAAAATTGACATGGAAGTTACTGTATTTAATGGTAAAGGATATGTTGATGCTAAAGAGAATAAAAAGTTATTTTCTGAAAATAAAGTAGGAGTTATTGCTATAGATTCTAATTATTCTCCAATAGAACTTGTTAAATATGAAGTTGAATCTACTCGTGTAGGTCAAAATGAAAATTATGATAAGTTAACTATGGATATTAATACAAATGGTAGTATGACTCCAGAAGAGGCTATGGCTCTTGCAGCTAGAATTTTAATTGAACATTTTAATATTATAGCGGACTTAAATTCTATTAGTGATATAACAGGATTAATGCAAGAGAAGAAAGTTGATACTATTACTAAGACTTTAGAGACACCTATAGAAGAAATAGAATTCTCTGTTAGAGCATATAACTGTTTAAAAAGAGCGGGTATACATACAGTTCAAGACCTTATTTCTAAGAGAGAAGTTGAAGTTACTAAGATACGTAATTTAGGTAAGAAATCACTTAAAGAAGTTTTAGATAAAGTAGCAGAAATGGGACTTAAATTTAGAGATTAAGGAGGATATTCACGATGTTATATAGAAAATTAGGCAGAGAATCTCGTAAGAGAAGAAGTATTTTAGCTAATATAACTAGAGATGTCATTGTTAATGAATATGTTGTTACTACTGAAGCTAGAGCTAAAGAAGTAAGAAAATTTGTTGATAAAATGATTACTTATGGAAAAAATGGTACTTTAGTTAGTAGAAGAAAAGCTTTAGCGTTCTTATATAATGACGATAAAGTTGTTAGTAAAATATTTGATGATTTAGCTAAACGTTATGAAAATAGAAATGGTGGCTATACACGTATTATTAAATTAAAAGAACGTGTAGGAGACGATGGTTTAGCTGTTAGATTAGAATTAGTATAAAAAATAAATAACTATTCTTTAAAAGAGAGTAGTTATTTTTTTATTAGTAAATAAAAAAGGTGAGAGTATCACCTTAATATGCTTAAGTATAAATTAAGTTATGACTTCATATGGATTGGTAGAAGTACCATTTCCGCCTTCTTTAAACAGTGTATCAGACCTCAGATTTATTACTGGGCGCACACCATCCTCGACGAACACATTCTCGCCGCCGAAGGCGCCACGGGTAGCACCCACAATGAACACGACCGCATTACTGAAGCCATTAACGTCATACGGAGACATTGTCCAGTAGTTTTGACCAGTATATAAGTAATAACCAGTATTAGTTGAATCTCCAAGTCCTCCAGCAAAGCTTGCTTCATCAACCGTAATTAAACCGATTGGGTTTGTTAATTTTTGATTACCTTTCGTTCCTCCACTTGTTGTATATAAATTAGTTATTGGAGTATTACATTTAAATGTTGGTTTCTTATTAGTTGCTATTCTAGCTTTAGGCTTGAAATCCGTTGAATTTGCCATATCGGCATCATTACAGAAACCTACACTTCCATCCATCTTACTTCCATATGCGCTCTTTAAATTAATATTATACCAACTATCTAATACACCTTTTATAGTACTATTTGTACTACCGTTCATATATCTTACATGATCTGCACTATTAGCTGGACTATGATATGTAGAAGTAGAACTTAATTGAGTACCTGTTCCACTTGTTTCAGCTTTACCATTTCCAGAATAAATTAATCTTATACTACCATTACCATTAAATCTTATTATTCTCCAGTAGAAATTTCCAATTTTAACCCAGTTATTTGTTGGGTTTCCTCTAAAATAATACGTATCTCCAAAATCGTCTTTTCCTTTACAGAATAAACTTCCTGAAGATTTTACACTCGTTACTGATGGTGCATCTTCATAATTTGGACATCCATCACTTGTACTATTTACAGGATATGTACCCAACAACTCAGAACCAGATGAGACTGTCTGTAGGTCAAAAAACAAATAGCACCTAGTTCCTTGTTTTTTAATACCTTTAAAAGTCACAGTTCCGTTTTCATAAGTAATAGTAATACCTGTATTGTTTTTTGTTCCATTAATGGTACAATAACTATCAGTTGCACTATCACCTAAAGGTTTTAATTTATAACCACTTGCAGGTACTTCATTATTACTTGCTGAAACATAATCACTACTGCCTTTTGCACTTTGTACCTTAACCCCAAGCATACTAAAATCTGCATTAGTATACTGAACTGTTCCATTAACTATTTGTATACTTTGGGTTACTCTATACTTAGCTTTACTTTTATTTATAAATATAACTCCAAATATACTTATTACTACTAAAACTATAATACTAGCTTTAATAAATCTTCCCTTACTTAACTTTTCAATTTTCATTTCTTCCTTCTTTCTAATTATCAATAATATTAGAAATTTCTAATTTATATTTAAATTATAAACTTAAAAAAGATATAAGTCAATAAAAATTGACGATATATTCCAGTAAATTTAATATTTTAATTATATTTATGAGAAAATTATATTGGTGATATAGATGTTATATAATAAAAAATTAGAGATTTTACGTAATAGAATTGGTTTAACTCAAAATGAAGCAGGTAAACTAATTAATTTAGACAGTGGAACATATAGTCATTATGAAAAAGAAGATTTAATTATTCCTTTAAAACATCTACTAACCTTATGTAATTATTTTGATGTATCTTTAGATTATATTTTTAGTTTTAATAATATTAAGCAATATAATAATATTAATAAAGATATAGATTTAAATATTGTAGGAAAAAGATTAAAAGATTTTAGATTAGAATTAAAAAAATCTCAAGCAGGTTTTAGTATGCTTTTTAATACTAGTAGGTCTAGTTTATCAGGTTATGAAATTGGAGATTTTTTAATATCTACTTCGCTTTTATATGATATATGTAAAAAATATAACATTTCTGCTGATTATTTATTAGGTAGGGTAGATACTCCTAAATATTTAAATTGACTTT
>CANQTE010000026.1 GCA_947626695.1 uncultured Bacilli bacterium
AATATGTTAAATTTTGAGAGTATTATACATAAAACTTCATAATATGACAAAATTTTTAATATAACAATAATTGGAAAAAATTAATTGATTTTAAATGTTTAAAAGTGATGTAATATTTTACTAGACAAAAAATTAAATATGTAGTAGAATATGTTTTGCTTTTGAAATAATATAAAGGGTGATAAATAATGAATAATGAAAGAACTAACAATGTAAGCAATATAGTTGAAAGTGTAAGAAATTTAATTAAAGATAACTCTATTTTAGATTTAGATAAGGCTATTTCTAATTTAGAATTAACTATGACATGGGAAGATTATTATGAATTTGCAAAGATATATTATGAATATCGTGGAAATTTAAGAATATATAAAAATTTTAAAACAATTAATGGATATGGGTATAATAATCCAGGGATTAATCTTGGCTTATGGATAAAAGCACAAAAAGAAAATTATTTTAGACTATCAAAAGAAAAGCAAGAATTATTATTATCGATGGGACTTGAAATAAATAAAAAAGAAGAAAAATGGTATAAAAAATATGAACTTGCTAAAGTTTATTATGAGCATCATGGTTATTTAATGATTCCAACTTATTTTAAAACAATAAATGGTTATTTATATGATGCTAAAGGGGTCAATTTAGGATTTTGGATTAAAGCTCAAAGAGCAAATTATGGCAAATTATCTCTAGAAAAACGCGAATTATTACAAAAAATTGGTTTTATTTTAAAAGTAAGTGATAATCATTGGGAAAATATGTATCTTCTTGCTCGAAAATACTTTGAGTATCATGGAAATTTATCTATTCCAACTTATTTTAAAACAATAAATGGTTATTTATATGATGCTAAAGGAGTTAATTTAAGTTTTTGGATAAATTCTCAAAGAGAAAATTATAATGGACTATCAAAAGAACGTAAACAATTATTAAGTGATATAGGTTTTGATTTGGAAAAAAATAATGATAGATGGCAAAATATGTATAATTTAGCTAAAGAATATTATGAGCATCATGGAAATTTAAATGTACCAAGTGGCTTTAAAACAATAAATGGTTATTTATATGATGATACAGGAGTAGACTTATCTTTATGGGTAAATTCACAACAAAAAGTTTATTATGGTTTGCGAAAGGAGCAACAACAATTATTAAGTAACATTGGCTTAGTTTTAAGTGAGCCTAAAGAAAAATGGGAAAGTATGTATAATTTAGCCCAAAAATATTATGAATATCATGGAAATTTAAATGTACCTTTTAATTTTAAAACTGTAAATGGATATTTATATGATGCAAGTGGTGTTAATTTGTTTAGTTGGATAAGTTTTCAGAAAAGAGGTTACTTTAATTTAACAGAAGAACAACAACAGTTATTAAGTAATATAGGTTTAGCTTTAAGTGAAAGTAAAGAACAATGGAAAAATATGTATAATTTAGCTAAAGAATATTATGAACATCATGGAGATTTAATGGTACCAAAAGATTTTAAAACTGTTAATGGTTATCTCTATGATGATACGGGAGTTGATTTATCTTTTTGGATAACTACTCAAAAAAGATTTTACTATGTGTTATCTAAAAGTCAACAACAGTTATTAAATAATATAGGCTTTAATTTAACTAGAGAAGAAGCAGTTTGGTATAGAATATATAATCTAGCCCAAAAATATTACGAATATTATGGAAATTTAAATATACCAAAAGATTTTAAAACTATAAATGGTTATCAATATAATGATACAGGAATTGACTTATTTGCTTGGGTAGATTCTCAAAAAAAAGCTTATTTAACTTTAACAAATGGTCAACAACAATTATTAAATAATATAAATATAACTTTAAATAAAAGTGATGCAGTTTGGTATAAAGGATATAGTTTAGCTAAAAAATATTATGAACATTATGGAGATTTATTTGTTCCAGGTGGCTTTAAAACCATAAATGGTTATCAATATAATGATGATGGTTTTGAACTTGGAAAATGGGTAGAATATCAAGGTTTAAATTTTTCAAAATTACATATAAATAAACAGAAATTATTATCTTCTATTGGTTTAAATTTAACTTTTTATAAAAATCATTGGTATAGAGGTTATAATTTAGCTCAAAAATATTATGAACATTATGGAGATTTATTTGTCTTAAGTGGCTTTAAAACCATAAATGGTTATGAATATAATGAAGATGGATTTGATCTTGATGTTTGGATAAATTCGCAGGTAAAGCATTATAATAGTGCGAATAGAAAAAGAGTTGAATTATTACAATCTATTGATTTTCATAATGTTTCAGTAGAAGAACAATGGCAAAATATGTATAATCTAGCTCAAAAATACTTTGAATATCATCAAAATCTTTTAATTCCCTATGATTTTAAAACAAAAAATGGCTATCTTTATGATGATACAGGGGTTAATCTTGGTAATTGGTTAAACATCCAAATACTTTATTATTTTAATTTAACTCAAGAACAACATCTATTACTACAATCTATAGGTTTTATTCCTAATCATGAAGATATTAAATGGAGAAAATATTATGAACTTGTAAAAATATATTGTGACTTTTATAAAAATTTACTAATACCAGATGATTTTAAAACTTATGATGGTTATAAATATAGTGAATATGGATTTAATATTGGAGCTTGGATAAGAGAACAACAAAATTTTTATGATGAACTTACAGAAGAAAAAAAAGAATTATTACAATCTATAGGTTTTAGATTTAGAGATGACGCTTTAAAACTTACAAGAAAACTTTAAAGATAGGAAAAGGTGATTTTATGCATGAAGAAAATAAAAATGGAACTATGACTTGGGAACAGTATTATGAACTTGCTAAGAAATATTATGAATATCATGGAGATTTATTTATACCATTTTATTTTAAAACAAAAAATGGTTATGAAAAAGATGATATAGGAATTACTCTTGGAAAATGGATGTCGCGTCAAAGAATAAAATATTTTAAGTTATCAAGAAAAAAACAGGAATTATTAGAAGAAATAGGTTTTGTCTTAGAAGTACGGGAAGAAAAATGGCAAAATATGTATAGTTTAGCGCAAAAATATTATGAATATTATGGCAATTTAAAAGTTCCAAAGAATTTTAAGACCATAAATGGTTATCTTTATGATAATAAAGGTGCTGAACTTGGAAAATGGATAGCTATGCAAAGACAATATTTTAAGAAATATACAAAAATAAGACAAGAATTATTACTAGAAATAGGGTTTATTTTAAAACCATTAGAAGATGATTGGTTAAATAATTATAATTTAGCTAAAAAATACTTTGAATATCATGGTAATTTAAGAATTTCACATGATTTTAAAACAAAAAATGGTTATCTCTATGATGATGAAGGTTTTTATTTAGGTTATTGGGTATATTCTCAAAGAAAAAATTATGGAAAATTATCAAAAGAAAAACGAGATTTATTAAATAGTATTGGCTTTTCTTTAAATGTTCATGAAGAAAGATGGTTAAATAATTATAACTTAGCTAAAGAATATTATGAGCATCATGGAAATTTAAATGTACCAAGTGGCTTTAAAACAATAAATGGTTATCTCTATAATAATAAAGGCTTTGGGTTAGGTAATTGGTTATATTATCAGAGAAAAAATTATATGAATTTATCCGCAAGACAAAGAGAATTATTAAAAGATATTGGTTTTGTTAATGAAAATGAGTGGTTAAATAATTATAATTTAGCTAAAATTTATTATGCTCATTATGGAAATTTATTAATGCCAAGTGATTTTAAAACTTGTGATGGTTTTAGATATGATGAATCTGGATTTAATTTAAGTGTTTGGTTAGATACGCAAAAAAACTTTTATGATGAACTTACAGAAGAACAAAAAACATTATTAGAAGATATTGGCTTTAAAGGTAAAGAAGATACTTTGAAACTGACAAGAAAACTTTAAATTTAAGAGGTGATTATAAATGGATAATAATACATGGAAAAAGTATTTTAATTTAGCAAAAATGTATTTTAGACACCACAATAATTTACAAATTCCATATGATTTTAAAACAACAAATGGCTATCTTTATGATGAAATTGGAGCTAATCTTGGTAAATGGCTATCTAACCAAAAAATAAATTTTTTTGATTTAACAAAAGAACGACAAGAATTACTAGTATCAATCGGTTTTACTTTAAATGCTTATGAAGAAAAATGGCTCATAAATTATAGATTAGCTAAAAAATACTTTGAACATCATGGTAATTTAAGAATTCCATACGATTTTAAAACAATAAATGGTTATGAAAGAGATGATACAGGAACTAATTTAGGTACATGGTTAAATACTCAAAAAGTAACTTACGCTACAATTAGTAAAGAAAAACAAGATTTACTGATTAATATAGGTTTTGCTTTAAGTGCTTATGAAGAAAAATGGTTAATAAATTATAGATTAGCTAAAAAATACTTTGAATATCATGGCAATTTGAGAATTCCTAAAAAATATAAAACAATAAATGGTTATGAAAAAAGTGATACAGGAATTAATTTAGGTAGTTGGATAGTTCTTCAAAGAACAAATTATGCTAGATTATCAAAAGAAAAGCAAGATTTATTAAGTAGTATAGGCTTTACTTTAAATGCTCATGAAGAAAAATGGTTAATAAATTACGGACTAGCGAAAAAATATTATGAGCATCACGGTGATTTACAAATTCCATATAGTTTTAAAACAAAAAATGGATATGAAAGAGATGATGCAGGAACAAATTTAGGTACATGGTTAAATACTCAAAGAAAAAATTATATAAATTTATCAAAAGAAAAACAAGAATTGTTAAATAAAATAGGTTTTGGCTTAGAAAAAAAAGCTAAATCATGGGAATATATGTATAAATTAGCAGGAGAATATTATAGTCATCATGGTAATTTAAAAGTTCCAGAAAATTTCAAAACTTATAATGGTCAAACATATAATATAAATGGTTTTAAACTTGGTATCTGGTTAAGTATTCAAAAAGAAAATTATGTTAATTTAACAAAAGAACAACAAGAGCTACTAACTAAAATAGGTTTTAATTTAGATGAACAAGAAGAAACATGGGAATACATGTATCATCTTGCCCAAAAATATTATAAATATCATGAAAATATTATAATTCCTAATGATTTTAAAACAAGCAATGGTTATTTATATGATGAATTTGGATCAAAACTTGGAATTTGGCTAGAAAATCAAAAAAGAGATTATCAAAATCTTTCAAAAGAAAGACAAAAATTATTATTATCTATAGGTTTAGTTATAGAATTTCCTAATAGTTATTGGTATAAACAATATAATATAGCTAAAAAATATTTTGAACATTATGGTTGTTTATTTATACCAATAGAGTTTAAAACTATGTATGGTTTTGATTATAATAAAGATGGATTTAATCTTGATGTTTGGCTAAATAAACAAATAAAAAGTTATTCTAAATTACCAATAGAAAAACAAGTATTATTAGATGCGATTAATATGCCTAAATATTCAGTCGAAGAAACATGGGAATATATGTATAATTTAGCTAAAGAATATTATAGATTTCATGGTAATTTAGAAATACCATATAGTTTTAAAACAAAAAATGGTTATTTATATGATGATACAGGTATTGATCTTGGTATTTGGTTAAATATCCAAATACTTAATTATTTTAGACTAACAGATGAACAACAGAAATTATTAAAACTTATTGGTTTTATCCCAAATAGTGAGAGCATCAGATGGAAAAGATTATACGAGCTTACTAGAATATATTATGCTTTCTATGGTAATTTAGAAATACCAAAAGATTTTAAAACTTATGATGGTTATAAATATGATGAATATGGTTTTAATTTAGGCTCTTGGTTAGATACTCAAAAAAGAATTTACAATGAACTTTCAGAAGAACAACAAACATTATTAAAAACAATTGGTATAAATATTAAAGAAAATACTTTAAAACTGACAAGAAAGCTTTAAGTAGCGCACGAATTAAGAACTTTAAGTAGCGCACGAATTAAGAAATTTGACAAAACAAAAGTTTTGTGCTAAAATAGGTACCATTATTTGAAAGGGGTATTATTTTATGAAATATGAAATACCAAAAAATTTAAAAAATGATGCAACATTTGAAGAAACTTGGCAAAAGAATTATAATTTAGCCAAAAGATATTATGAACATCGTGGGAATTTATTAATCCCTTACCAATTTAAAACAATAAATGGATATGACTATAACGAAACTGGAGAAACTCTTGGAGTGTGGTTAAACATTCAAAGGGAAATTTTTCTAAACTTATCCAAAGAACAACAAGAATTATTATTATCTATTGGTTATGAAGATATTCATGAAGAATTATGGCAAAAAAATTATAATTTAGCCAAAAGATATTATGAACATCGTGGGAATTTATTAATTCCTTATCAATTTAAAACAATAAATGGATATGAATATAATGAAAGTGGAATTAACTTAGGCAATTGGATAAGTACACAAAGAGTAAATTTTTCTAAGTTATCAATAGAACGTCAAGAATTGTTACAAAGTATTGGTTTAACTTTAAAGCCAACATTTGCAGTAAAAAAAGAAGTATGGCAAAGAAATTATGAATTAGCAAAAGAATATTATGAACATCATGGGAATTTATTAGTTTCAAAAGATGAAATAGGAATTAATTTATATATTTGGGTAAATAATCAAATAAAAAATTATTATAAATTATCCAAAGAAAAACAAGGGTTATTAAATAATATAGGAATTTCAGAAATTTTAATAGAAGATAAATGGCAAAAAAATTATAATTTAGCTAAAAGATTTTATGAATATCATGGAAATTTATTAATTCCTTATCAATTTAAAACAATAAATGGATATAAACATGATGAAACTGGAGAAACTCTTGGAGAGTGGTTAAACACTCAAAGAGAAATCTTTCTAAACTTATCCAAAGAACAACAAGAATTATTATTATCTATTGGTTATGAAAATACTCGTGAAAAAGCATGGCAAGAATATTATAAACTTGCTAAAAGATATTATGAATATCATGGTAATTTAGAAATACCTTATAGTTTTAAAACAATAAATGGATATGAATATAATGAAACTGGTATTAACTTAGGGGCTTGGGTAGTAGCACAAAGAGCAAATTATTTTAAATTATCCAAAGAAAAACAAGAACTATTAGAAAGTATTGGTATAAATATTAAAGAAGATACTTTAAAACTTACAAGAAAGTTTTAAGTATTAAAATGGGGGGATTTGTTTTATGAAATATAATCGGTCATATGATTATAATGAAGCTTTAAAAGTTATAGGCATTTCTTTAGAAGAATATGAAATAAATTGGCAAGAATACTATAATCTAGCTAAAGCTTACTATACGCATCATGGTGATTTGCTAGTTCCAAGTAGATTTAAAACAAAAAATGGTTATGAATATAATGAAAATGGAAAACAACTTGGTGTTTGGATTGATGTTCAAAGAATAAATTATTCTAAATTATCACAAGAAAGATTAGAATTATTAAATAGTATTTGTTTTGCTATAAATGTTTATGAAGCATCATGGCAAAAAGCTTATAATTTAGCATTAAATTACTATAGACATTATCATAGTATAACTATTCCAGCTGAATTTAAAACTTTAAATGGTTATGAATATCAAGAAAATGGAATAGCACTTGGAGAATGGTTAATTGCTCAAATAAGAGATTACCCTAAACATCCAAGAGAAAAACAAATATTATTAGATAAAATAAATATTAGTTCTTATGAATATCCAAATCTTGATAATAGAGAATATTATGAAGAACAATGGTATAAAAATTATGCTTTAGCAAGAGCTTACTTTGAATATCATGGTAATTTACAAGTTAAATCTACTTTTAGAACTATAAATGGCTATGAGTATAATGAAAAAGGTTTTTATCTTTGGTATTGGTTACGAACTCAAAGAGTAAACTTTGCTGATTTACCAGAAGAAAAACAAGAGCTTTTGGAAGCTATTGACATTCATAGAAAAAATACTTTAAAAAGAACTAGAAAACTTTAAGTATAAAAACTGTTAAAAATAAAGATACTAAAAATGTGATATATATGAAAAGATTTATATTTGGTGTATCTTTAATCACTATATTTTTAACAGTTATTTTTATTAGTTCTAAAATACTTTATGCTCCAAGTTATAAAATTCGTTTTAATACTAATGGAGGTTCTGTTGTCGAATCTATTGAAGTTCGTGAAAATAAAAAATTAGATAAACTTCCTATTACAACAAAAGAAAATTATGAGTTTGTTGGTTGGTTTAATGGTGATGAACCCTTTAATTTAGATATAGATATTAATAAAGATTATACTTTAAATGCTAAATGGAAAGAGATGGAAGCTAAAAATTATCTAGTTAGTTTTGATTCTCTAGGGGGCACTAATATTGCTACTTTAAGCTTAAAAGAAAATACTAAATTAACCGAATTTCCCATACCAGAAAAAGAAGGCTTTAAATTTATATCTTGGATGTATAAAAATAAAGAAGTAAAAGAACTTAATATTACTAAAGATATAGTTTTAATCGCGAAATGGCGAAAAATAATTGATTAAAAAGGTAGCAATATTTTCTTTTTTTTTGTATAATTAATAAGAGGAGTGAAATATATATGAAAATATTAACAGTAAATGCTGGTTCTTCTTCTTTAAAATTTAATTTAATTAGTTTACCAGAAGAA
This sequence comes from uncultured Bacilli bacterium, assembly GCA_947626695.1. Taxonomy (GTDB): domain Bacteria; phylum Bacillota_I; class Bacilli_A; order RF39; family UBA660; genus Caccenecus. Next base: position 8,736 of record CANQTE010000026.1, read on the forward strand.
AAAGAACTTATAAGTGGCTATTTTGAAAAAATAGGTTTAGAAGACGGAATATATAGTCTTAAAATTAATGGTGAAAAAATAAAAAAAGAAGCTAGTATAAAAAATCATAAAGTAGCAATAGATTTATTAATTAAAGAATTATTAGAAAATAATATTATTAAATCATTAGATGAAATAGATGGAATAGGACATCGTCTAGTTCATGGAGGAGAAAAATTATCTAAAAGTACTATCATAGATGATAAAGTTATTAAAACTATGGAAGAATTATCTAGTTTAGCACCTCTTCATAATCCTGCGAATATTATAGGAATAAAAGCTTTTAAAGAAGCCTTACCAAATATTCCAATGGTTGGGGTATTTGATACAGCATTTCATCAAACTATGAAGGAAGAAGAGTATTTATATCCTGTTCCTTTTACTTGGTATCAAGATTATAAAATAAGAAAATATGGTTTTCATGGAACTAGTCATAAATATATAACTAAAGTTATGAAAGAAAAACTAAATAAAGATAATATTAATATTATTAGTTGTCATATAGGAAGTGGAGGTTCTATTTGTTGTATTAAAGATTCTAAAAGTATTGATACGACAATGGGATTTACCCCTAATGCTGGTTTAATCATGGGAACAAGATGTGGTGATATAGATTATTCTATTATTCCATATTATATAAATAAAACTAAGAAAACACTAGAAGAAGTAGATACTATTTTAAATAAAGAAAGTGGTTTATATGGTATTACAAGTGGCTTAAGCGACCATCGTGATGTTGAAGAAGCTATTAAAAAAGGTAATGAAAAGGCCATACTTGCTAATAATATGTATGTAAATAAAATAGTAGATTATATTGCTAAATATTATGTAAAATTAGAAGGAAAAGTAGATGCTTTAGTATTTACCGCAGGACTTGGGGAAAATGCTCGTGAATTTAGAGAAGAAGTATTATCTAAATTAGAATGTTTAGGTATTAAAGTTGACCATGATAAAAATATGAGTATAGCTAGTTATTTAAGTGTTCATGAAGGAATAATCTCAAGCGGTGAATCAAAAGTACCTGTTTATGTTATTCCAACTAATGAAGAATTAATGATAGCACTAGATACTTATGAATTAATTAAGTAGGTGGTAATTATTAATAATAACATAATAAAAAAAATATATAAAAAAATAAAAGAATATAATAAAATAATTATTGCTCGTCATGTTGGACCAGACCCAGATGCTATCGCAAGTCAAATAGCTCTTAGAGATTCTATTAGACTTACATTTCCCACTAAAGAATGTTTTGCCGTCGGTGTAGGCGTATCTAAATTTAAATATTATGGAATATTAGATAAAATAGATAATGAAAAATATAGTAATTCTCTTTTAATAGTCTTAGATGTTCCTAATTTACATCGCGTAGATGGAATAGATAACTTAAAATATAAAGAAATACTAAAAATAGACCATCATCCCGCGGAAGATATTAAAGGAAATGTTGATTGGACTTTAGAGACAGCTTGTTCCACATGTCAAATGATTGCCGATTTAATTTTACATTCTCCCCTTAAATTAGATTTGAAAATCGCGGGTAATTTATATTTAGGAATAGTCTCTGATAGTGACCGTTTTTTGCTTCCATATACCACAACTAAAACTTTTAAAATAGTTGAAGAACTAATAAAAAAAAGTAAGATAGATTTTACTTCTTTATATAATTATTTATATGATAGAAGTATAGATGAAGTAAGATTTCAAGGGTTTTTAGCAACAAATATGAATATAACCGAGAATGGTTTAGGTTATTTAGTTATACCCGCTGAAAAAATAAAAGAATATAATGTTGATTTAGCAACACCATCTAATTTAATAAATAATTTTAATTTTATTAGAGAAGTTCTTGTTTGGACATTTATAAGTGAAGATGCTAAAAATAAAGTATATAAAGTAAGTATTAGGTCTCATGGACCAATCATAAATAAAATTGCTTCTAAATATAATGGGGGAGGACACAAATACGCGAGTGGTGCAAAAATTATGAATGAAGAAGAAATAAATAATTTTATTAAAGATTTAGATACTGCTTGTGAAGAATATAAAAGAGCATCTATTAGTAATATAAAGTAAATTATAACTTAAAAATTTAAGTTATTTTTTAAGAAATTGCTTTAATAGTAAATTAGTACTTGACCAAAAAATATATATTATCATATAATCTATATATAATAATTTTTTAATTATTTATTTGAGACATCTTGGGCTTGTCATGTTTGGGATGCACTAAATGTGCTTAATTTCGTATACTATAAATGAAATTTCTTCTCATAAACCCAAGGTGGCAAGCCCAAGATGTCTCATTTAAAATTTATTATTTTCTCTTTACATGTTAAAGAATTAATAATATAATTAACTATAGGAGTTGAAATAATGAAAGCAAGTACTATTTTTAAAAGATTTGGAGCATATGTTGTAGATATGTTTATTATAACTATTATTTGTTCTTTGTTTACTCTTGTTAAGTTTATTAATCCGAGTTATGACAAGTATATTAAAGCATCAGAAGAATATAATGAAGTTATTGCATCCTTCCGTGATGAAGATATAGATGCGAAAGAATTTAATGAGAAAGTAAGAGATTTAGAGTATTCTCTTAATAAAAATGGTTGTATCTATATAGGAATAGAAATAGTAGTAATATTCTTATATTTTGGCTTATTTGCCTATTATAGAAAAGGACAAACACTTGGAAAGCAATTATTTAGTTTACAAATAATAAGTAGTAATGATAAAGAATTACAATTATATAATTATTTTATTAGAGTATTTATTCTTTATGGTATTATTCCATCAATTTTAAGACTTATTGGAGTATGTTTTAATCATAATATATATAATACTGTTTCTCTTGCTTCTAGTTACATAGATACCTTTTTAGGACTTGTGATAGCATTAATGATTTTATTTACAAAAGATGGACGGGGCTTACATGATAAACTTGCAGGTACCAAAGTAATTGATTTAAAACTTAAAGAAACAGAGTAATTTAAGTATAAAACTTTTAGAAATTGTTAAACTAAACTTAAAGAAGTGATATTAAGTGTTTAAAAAAAGATATTTATTTTTAATATTAATTGCTTTAAGTTTTTTTATTGCTTTAAGTTTTAAAGTAGGAGAGTATTTTATTGATAATAGGAAAAGCACGGATATAATTAAAAGAGTAACAAAAGAAGAAGATAATAAAGAATATATATTTGTAAATCCTGAAGCTAATGAAGAAACATATTATGATTATAAAAATGAACCCTTTATGCAAGTAAATTTTAAAGATTTATTAGAACAAAATGAAGAAACTGTTGCTTGGATAAATGTTTTAGGAACTAATATAGATTATCCTGTTGTTCAAAGTACTGATAATTCTTTTTATTTAGACCATACTTTTGATAAAACAAAAAATATCGCAGGCTGGGTATTCTCTGATTTTCGCAATAACATGCAATTTTTAAATAAAAATACCATTATATATGCTCATAAAATGACTAATAAAACAATGTTTGGTTCTCTTCCTTTATTATTAGATAAAAATTGGTTTGAAGATAAATTACATCACTTAATTAAATTATCAACCCCAAACTCTAATATGATATGGCAAATATTTTCTGTTTATACTATTCCTAAAGAAAGTTATTATATAACAACCCATTTTAAAACTGATAATGATTATCAAAACTTTTTAGATACTATAAATGATAGAAGTATATTTAATTTTGATGTTTCTTTAGATACAGATAGTAAAATAATTACTCTTTCAACTTGTAAAGATTATAAGGGAAATAGAATAGTAGTTCATGCTAAATTAATAAAACAAGAAACTCGTCAAGACTTATAATTATCTTTAATATTTTGTAATTCTTGTTCTATTTTGTTTATAGCCTCTATTAAAAGTTCTATTTCATTTTTATAATTCATACTATTATTATTTTTATTATTTCGAGAATCTATTAATTGTTGTTGAGCAGCATTAGTTAAAATAAACTGTCCTACTAAAATAAGAAAGTTACCTATACTATTTTGTTCTAAAGCATTATAATTACCAATGGATGCTGAACCTATTAAAACTGCTAAAAATGAAAATACTTGAGGGTCTATATTAGGAGGAAATTTATTAAACATTTTACTACTCCTCTTCTATAAAGTTTATTCCTTTATTTGCAAAAATAATAAAAATATACTATAATAGATATGGGTGAAGAAAAAAATGCAAATAAATAATGTTAATTTAGCAAGTATTGCAGTTAGAGCAAGTCAATATCCAGAAGATAATTTACCAGAGTTTTTAATTGTAGGAAGGAGTAATGTAGGCAAATCAAGTTTTATTAATACCATAATTAATAGAAAAAATTTTGCTCATACCTCATCAAAACCAGGAAAAACACAAACTCTTAATTTTTATTTAATTAATAATAATTTTTATTTTGTTGATGTTCCTGGCTATGGTTATGCCGCGATTAATAAAGAAAGACAAAAAAAGTTTGGTGTTATGATAGAAGGTTATATCAAATGTCGTGAAAATCTAAAATGTGTCTTTTTATTAATTGATTATCGCCATAAACCAACCGAAGATGATATTTTAATGTATGAATTTTTAAAATATTATAATCTAAATATCAAGATTATTGCAACAAAGTTTGATAAAGTTAAAAAAAGTGCTCGTGAAAAGCAAAATAAAATAATTAAAGATAGTCTAAAATTAAGTGAGGAGGAAGAAATCATAACTTTTTCTACTATATCTAAAAAGGGTAGAGATGAAGTATATGATTTAATAAGTAAATTAATATGACAAGAAAAATAGAAAAAGAAATGGTTCAAGATTATGTTGTTTTTGATTTAGAAACTACTGGCTTTGACGCTAAAAATTGTGAAATAATTGAAATTGGTGCCTTAAAATATCGTAATAATAAACTAGTAGAAGAGTTTGATTATTTAATTAATCCAAACGTTATTATTCCATCTAATATAACACTTCTTACTGGTATAGATAATGAAATGGTTAAAAATAAACTTAGTATTAAAGAAGTATTACCCGAGTTTATCAAGTTTATTGAAGATTTACCACTTATTGCTCATAATGCTAAATTTGATTTATCTTTTTTAGATGAAAACATTAATAGATTAAATTTAAATAGCTTAAATAATAAATATATTGATACAGTATATCTAGCTCGCAAGTATATAAATGGTGTAAGTAATTGTAAATTAGAAACTCTAAAAAAACATTTTAATCTAAATTATGGCTCTCATCGTAGCTTAGAAGATTGTTATACAACTAATTATGTCTATGAATATTGCAAAAAAAGAGCCATTGTTACTAATTAAAAAATATTGGTTTATTATGTTTTTCATAAGTTAAAACATCACTATTACTAATTAAACTATATAAAGAAGCAGCAAGAATTTCATATTTATAAGTAAGAGAATTAGGAATAGGTATTAAACTTATTTCTAAATCTTTTAATTCATGAAGATAATTTCTTCCTTTTTTATTAAAACCTAATATTTTAATATATTCTATACTAGCTCTTTTATTAATATCTTTAGGTAAACTAGTAAGTATATGAATAAACATACGACATATTTTATTATAAGTATATCTTTTAGTTTTAATAAGAGTAATAAATTCATTTAAAGAATGCGCATTTACTATCTTTTCTTTTAATCTATTTTCAATACCTTCATCAACAGTTAAATAATTATTAAGATTATTATCTGTAAGTATTTTATATTTTAAAAAGGGAAATAAATCTTCTAAAGATATATTTTCTATTTTTTTAACAACTTTTCTTGGAACAAATAAAGATATATCTTCTTTATTTTTTAATTTTTTTCTAATATTACTAGCACTTATTATTTCATCATTTGCGTCTAAATCATGATAATTACTTGTTCTTTTTATTGTATGAGCTTCTATTTTACTATTTATTTTATTAATTGCTTTTAAATAAGAAATACCAAGTAAATCATTAGGATTAAATATATCACTAGAAATATCTAAAGCTTTAGCAAGTGCGGTTGGATAGTTTATACCTGTTTTAAGTAATTCTTTAACTTTTAAATTATATTCTTCACTTTTTTGAATTAAAGAAGCTTTTTTTAATATCTCTATATTATTAGATTCACTTCCAAAAACTATATCAGAACAATTTAAATAATTTAAAATACTAATCGCTGTATATGCAAAAATATCTGCGCTTTGAGTTCCAAATATAAAGGGAAGTTCTACCACTAAATCAACACCATACATTAAAGAGAGCATGGTCTTATTTTCTTTAGATAAAACACTTACTTCTCCTCTTTCTAAAAAATACCCATTTAAAACTAATATAAGAACACTACCAGGAAACATTTTTTTAGTTTCTTCAATATGATAAATATGCCCTTTATGTAAAGGATTATATTCTGCGATTATTCCAACAGCCTTCATAATATCACCATAATAAGTATAACAGAAATTTTAAGAAAAAAAAGAATATTTTTATGTTGTTACTTTTATTTGACAATTAATAGACTTTTTTTAAAAAATATGCTATTCTTTAAATGGTGATATAAATGGAAATAGATTTAGTAAATCTTGAAAAACAAGAATTATATCTTGATAATGATTTTAAAATAGACACTAGTATTTATCAAAATAAAGATATCATAGATTTAAAAAACCTACATGTAAAAGGCTCTCTTAAATTAAATAGTATTGAAAATTTATGTTTAAATCTTAACTTAACTGGCATAATGGTCCTAAAAGATAGTGTTACTTTAAACTTAATAGATTATCCCTTAGATATTAAAATAGAAGAAGAATACCCATTAAATAAAGAGTTTTTAGACTATTATTGTAAAAAAGATGAAAATATACTTGATATTATAAAGATTTTGTGGGAAAATATTGTTCTGGAAGTTCCTATTAGGCTTACAACAACAAATAATACTAACTTAAAGGGTGATGGTTGGAGCCTTGGTGGTGAAGAAATTAAAGAAATAGACCCAAGATTAGAGAAATTAAAAGAACTCTTGGATGAAAGGGAGGAGTGAGAACATGGCAGTTCCTTTTAGAAGAACAAGTAAAACTAAAAAAAGAATGCGTCGTACCCATCTAAAAAAAGAAGTTGGTGCATTAACAAGTTGTCCTAAATGTGGAGAAAAAATAAGACCACATCGTGCTTGTACTAAATGTGGGTATTATAAAGATACTCAAGTAATTAAAAAAAATGAAGAAGAATAGTACATTTAACTAAACTATTAATTGTTTAGGCATAAATTTTTTGTAGATAAAATAGTAGCTATTAATTAAAATAATCAACTACTATTTTTTCTGTTTTTTTTAGTATTGCTTTTTTGATAACCAATTAATGCTTTTCCAAAACACTCTAAATCTCATATCATAAGGAAAATGAAAATTAAGGAGAAATAAAGAATAATGAATAATGATATTAAATTTGAAAAAAACAATATAGTTTTTAATTATAGAGTAGCTATAGTTATAAGAAATGGTAAAAAAATATTAGTCCAAAAAGATAATAGAGCTAGTCATTATACCTTACCAGGTGGAAGATGTAAATTAAATGAAAATTCTATTAATACAGGAATAAGAGAGTTTAAAGAAGAAACAGGTATTGATATTAGATTAAAAAAGAAAGTTGGTATGATAGAAAATTTTTTTGTCTCTAGTTTTAATGGCAAAAATTATCATGAAATATTAATGGTTCATGAATATAAATTTAATGATTATAATTTGTATAGTAAATCATTAATTGCCAATATTGAAGAAAAGAAAAAAGAACATTTAACTTACATATGGCTAAGTCCATCTGAATTAAAAGAAGCAAACTTTAAGCCTAAAATAATTTTAGAAATGATAGAAAAAGAAGAATTTAAGCATTATATATTTGATTAAAAGTCCATCTAATAAACAAATTTAAATTAAAAATTTATAGCAAAGAAGTAGTTATCTTAAAGTATACATAAATATTCAGTTAGAAAAGATTTAGTTGTTAAGAATTTCTTAACAACTGCTAGTGATGGTAAGAATTACAATCTTAAAATAAATGATTGATTTTATAATTTTGTTTAATTTTTTTATAGTCAAATATAACAGATAAATGTTGAAAAAACAAAATAACTTAAAGAAAAAATATTAAAAGTAAAAAAATGTTTGACAATACCTATGTTCGTGTGATATAATGAAATTATCCTCGAGGTAATTGTAATGTTAATTAATCGTGCTTATAAGTTTAGGTTATATCAAAATTAAAACAAAATAATTAAAAAATAAAATAAAGAAAAAAGTACGGCAGCGACTGTCGGAAATATGGCCTGTGGAGGAGTGAAATCTTAAGAAGCAGGAAAGATAAGTTGTGAGACTTATCAAGGTAAAAATGCAGTTTATTGAATTTTTCCTTTTTGTTCTAGAATATTCTTTTTATTTGTGTTATACTATTATAAACTTGAGTTTGTCACTTGTTGAATTTAAAAACTCTCACAAACCCCTGCAATTAAAGGGAAAAATGAGAGTTTTTTTGT
>CANQTE010000027.1 GCA_947626695.1 uncultured Bacilli bacterium
CTACTCTTATTTCTACACTTTCTAAATATTCTTTAGTAAAGTCAGTAAAACATGATAAAAAGTAAATAAGTATATCTAGATTATCTGGGTGAGCAAAAGCCTCTTTAAACAGCAAATCATTACTTAAGCTTAGAAACTGTTTTTCCTTAGTTATCACTTTATTTTTTCTCCTTTCTTTCTGTATAATAACACAAAGAAAGTGCAAAATTTGTCGTTCTATGGGGGTTATATGTATTTTTAAGAAAAAATAAAAGAGTAAGCTTTTTTCTCACTCAAATTTGCATCTTTTTAAATACTCTTTAATACATAATTAATGGTTTATATTCTTCATTTTCTTTTTTATATAATGCAAGTTCTTTCTTATTATAAATCATTAATAAATAAGTACTTTTATTATCTAAACTTATAATATTACCATTTTTTACTCTTAAATATTCATTATCATTTAATATATAATCACTAACCTCTAAAACTTCTTTTATATCTAATATTTTAAAATTATTATTCTTAATATCTAAAATAGTATTAGCATCTCTTATATCAAACTTTCCTTGCTTAATTCTTCTTAAATTAGACATAACTCCAATAGTATCTAACCTACTTACTATATCTTTAATTAAACTTCTTATATAAGTTCCTTTTTCAACATGAGCTTTAAATGTAATTAAATCATCTTTATAATCTAAAACTTCTAAATTATAAATATTAACCTTTTTTATTGGTAAAACTACATCTTCTTTATTTCTTGCATATTCATATAACTTTTTACCATTTACTTTAATCGCTGAATAAAGAGGAACTTCCATTTCATATTCCCCTATAAAACTATTAAATACTTCTCTTATTTTTTCAATATCTAAAATAGGTACATCTTCTATTTTTAATACACTTCCTGTAATATCTAAAGTATCTGTCATTAACCCAAGTTTAATTTCTCCAATATATTCTTTATCTAAACTAGTTAAAGTATCTACTAATTTAGTATATTTACCATATAAAACTACCATTAAACCTGTTGCTAAAGGGTCAAGCGTTCCAGTGTGTCCAACTTTTTTTGTTCTTACTACTTTACTTACAATATTAACCATATCTCTTGATGTGTACATTTTAGGTTTATCAATTAATATTATACCATTAGTCTTTATCATGTATCTCTTTAATTATACCTTCTATTTTACTTGCATATTCTATTGAAGTATCATAAACAAAGTTTAAATCTGGAGTATGTCTTAAATTTAATTTTTGAGCTAATTTACCCCTGATAAAGGAAGCTGCTTCATTTATTTCTTTAGTAATTTCTTCTTTACTTAAATTACTTAAAGAAGTAAAATATATTTTAGCATAACTTAAATCTTTTGATACTCGCGCATCTGTAATGGTTATTGTCTTTAATAGTTCATCTCTTGCTTCTTCAAACAAAATTTCACTTATAGCTTCTCTAACATCACTAGAAATTTTTGATATTTTATAACTCGCCATTTTTAACCTCAACCATTTCATAGCACTCAATAATATCTTTTTCTCTAATATCCATGAAATTTTCTAAAGTTATTCCACATTCAAAACCTTTTTTAACTTCTTTAACACTTGTTTTTTCTCTTTGAATAGAAGCTATTTTTCCATCATAAATAATTAAGCCATCACGAATAACTCTTGCTTGAGCATTATTTTTAATAATACCATCTAATACATAAGAACCCGCGATATTACCAACTTTTGAAAACTTAAATATCTTTCTTATCTCTGCACTTCCAAGTATTTTTTCTTTAAACTCAGGGTCTAACATACCTTTCATAGCAAGTTCTATTTCTTCTATACATTTATATATAATTGTATATAAACGAATATCAACATTATAAGATTTAGCCATTTCTTTAGTAATATTAGAAGGACTAACATTAAATCCTATAATAATAGCATTAGAAGCATTAGCAAGTACTATATCACTTTCCGTTATAGTTCCTATACCCGAACGAATAACATTTATTTTAACACCTTCAACATTTATTTTAAGTAAACTATTTTTAACAGCTTCTTCTGAGCCTCTTACATCCGCTTTTAAAATAATATTTATTTCTTTTTGCCCTGCATTAATTTTATTAAATAAATCATCTAAAGAAATAACATCTTTTTTATATTTATTTTCTTTAAAATGTACTCCCCTTTTTAAAGCAATCTCTTTAGCTTCTTTTTCTGTTTCAAAAGCCATGAATTTATCACCTGCACTTGGATTTTCATTTAATCCCGTTATTTCAACAGGTGTTCCCGGGTGGGCAATTGTAATAGACTCTCCTAAATCATTTTTCATAGTTCTAACTTTACCATAAGTAATTCCAACTACTATAGGATCTCCGAGCCTTAAAGTACCATTTAAAATAAGTAAACTAGCAATACCCCCAATATTTTTATCTTGTCTAGATTCTATTACGGACCCTACGGCATATCTATTAGGATTTGCTCTTAAATTTGCAACTTCACTTATAGCTAAAATAGTATCTAATAATTTATCTATTCCAACTCCACTTTTAGCCGATATATCAATAAATGGTACACTACCTCCCCATTCTTCTGGTGTTATATTAAGTTCCGCCATTTCTGTTCTAATTTTTTCAGGGTTAGCATTTGGTTTATCTATTTTATTTACTGCGACAATTATAGGTACTTTAGCACTTAAAGCATGGTCTATCGCTTCTTTTGTTTGAGGCATTACTCCATCATCAGCCGCGACAATTATAATTACAATATCGGTAACACTTGCTCCTCTTGCTCGCATTTCTGTAAAAGCAGCATGTCCTGGAGTATCAATAAACGTAATTTTATTACCATCTTTAGTTTCTATTTGATAAGCCCCAATATGTTGAGTTATTCCTCCAAACTCACTTTCTACTACATGACTTGACCTAATATAATCTAAAAGAGTTGTTTTTCCATGATCAACATGTCCCATAATAGTTACAATAGGTGGACGAGGAACTAAATCTTCCTCTTTATCTATTATTTCAAATTCTTCAAAATTTGCTACATCTTGTGTTTCTTCTCTTTTTAAAGTTTTATTATATTCTAAAGTAATAATCTCGGCATTTTCAAAATCTATTCTACTATTTAAAGAAAGCATTAACCCTAAAGACATTAATTTTTTAATAATATCTGTTCCACTTATATTTAAACTATTAGCTAAATCTAAAACAGTCATATTCTCTTTATAAAGGACAATATTATCATCTTTGATATTCTTCATTAATTTATCTTTATTCTTATACATTTCTTTGCGCATTTTTGAATAATCACTAGTATCATTTTCTTTTTTCTTTTTTAATTTTTGTTTTTTATCTGTTATATTAATATTTTTAGTCATATTAGAACTTGCAACAATTTGGTCTACTACCTCATCAATTGTATCTTCATCTTCAAAAGATTCATTTTCCACAATTAAATTAATCGCATTATCTAAAGAAATAACATCATCATCTGTTAAAAAATCATCTCCACTTTTAACTTCTATTCCTAAATCACTACATTTCTTTATTATATCTGCAACACTAAGGTTTACATCTATTGCATATTCTTTTACTGTCATAAAATTTTCCTCCTTAACATAAATTTATTGCATCATCATATATTTTATCCGGAATTTCTACTCCAAGTATTCTTTCTAGCACTTTATTTTTTTGTGCTTTATCAATTACTTCTCTACTTTTTTTTAAATAAGCTCCTCTTCCATTTGCCTTTCCTGTAACATCTAGTATAACTTCTCCACTAGGTGTTCTAACTATTCTAAGTAACTCTTTTTTCTCTAACTTTTCTTTAGTTATAACACAAGTTCTTAATGGTATTTTCTTAAGTTTCATAAATACACCTAATTATCTCTATTTCCTTCTTCATTTATTTCTTGCATAGTTTTAACATTTATTTTATATTTTGTTAATTTAGACGCTAGACGAATATTATTACCAGATTTACCTATTGCAAGTGGTAATTCTTTTTCATCTACAACTGCTAAAGCTTCTTTTTTAGTAGCATCTACTATACTTACTATAGCATTTTTTGCCGGACTTAAAGCACTTTTAATATAATCTTCTGGAATATCACTATATAAAACAACATCTATTTTTTCTCCATTAAGTTCTTTTAAAATACTTGCAATACGTGAACCTTTTTCTCCAATACAAGTACCTATCGCGTCTATTCTATCAACTGTTGATGATACTGCAACTTTACTTCTAACTCCTGCTTCTCTAACACAAGCATGCATAATAAGTGTTCCATCTTGTAACTCCGGAACTTCAAGTTCAAATAATCTTTTTACAAACCCATAATGTTTTCTTGAAAGAAGAATAAGTGGTCCTTTATTATTATTTTCTATTTTAGTAACATAAACTCTAATATTAGAGCCCATTTTAATAGTTTCTCCTGGTATTATTTCATTTTTAGGAAGTATTCCTCTTGCTCTTCCAAAATCAATATAATAATTACGAGAATCTTCCATAGCTACTAAACCAAGTAACATTTCATTTTGTTTATCTTTATATTCTTCAATAATACTATTTTTCTCAGCTTCTCTTATTTTTTGTGTTAATACTTGTTTAGCAGTCGCTGCCGCAACACGTCCAAAATCTTTAGGAGTTACTTCATATTCGATAGTCTCTCCAACTTTTATACCCGGAACCATTTCTTCTGCTTGTTCAAGTATAATTTGGGCATCAACATTTATTGCTGGAGGTATTTTTACTACATTGCCTTCTTCATCTACTTCTTCTCTTCCATAGTCAACATCATCAACTACTACTAAATAACTATATACTTTAATTTCTCCTGTTTCTTTATTAATTTCTACTCTCGCATTAGTTTTAGAATTAAAATTCTTTTTATAAGCAGTAAGTAAAGCTTGTTCCATACCTTCAAATACAACATCTTCACTTATTCCTTTCTCTTTAACTATATTTTTAACAGCCTTAATAAATTCTTCACTATTCATTATCATTACCTCTTTCTTTTGACATAACATCTAAAATATAAGACTCATCTGTAAAATCATAATTATCCACGATAGGATTAATTTTATTTGTCGCATAACATATATTATCTAAGTCTATTCCCCCTACTTTATCTAAAACAACTGCTAAAACATTATAATTACCACTGTTTTTTTGATAAGTAATACTATCTACAATAATATTGTCTTCCTTTAAAGCTTCTCTTATTTGCTTTTCTAATTCATCTAATGTTTTTTTCATATATTCTCCTTTAATAATATAACAATAAAAGTGGGAGTTCTGCCCACTTAAATCTGTCAAAATTATTATAACATATATTTTTTATTTGTCAAGATAAGCTTAAAATTACAGCCAAAAAGAGTAAATTTAATAAAATTTTTTTCGCAAAGATAATTTAGAAGTTCTCTCTAATTCTTCTTCAGATATTGCCAAATCTTCCTCTTCATCTATAAAAGGTAAAGGTATATCTCTTAAAGTTTCATTATCACTTAAAAAATTATTTCCTACCATTTCAATTTTTGGTAATTCTATACTCTTTAAAGCCTTATTAGAGCATAAGAAGTAATCTCCTATATATTCGACATTTGGAAGTTCTAACCAACTTAAATTTCGATTAACAGCCAAGAAATGGTCTTCTATTCCTTTTACACTAGGTAAAGATATACTCTCTAAAGCCAAATTAGCATATAAGAAAGCTTGTCCTATATTTGTTAAATTAGGTGCTTCAAAATGTCTTAAACCTAAATTATTAAACATAAAATGACTATTTATTTCTTCTACTTTTGGAAGAACAAGTTCCCTTAAACCTCCATTAGAGTATAAAACATTATCACCAATAAATATAACATTTGGCATATTTAATACACTTAAAGCTTGATTACGACATAAAAAATCATTATCAATTCTTTGAGCATTTGGCAAAGATAAACTCTCTAAAGCTATATTTTTACGAAGAAAACTCCATCCTATTTCCATAACTTTAGGAAGTTCTATTCTCTCTAAAAATTCATTATTATACAAAAAGCCTCTTCCAATTATTCTTACATTAGGTAAAGATATATTATCTAAAGCCAAATTCCAATGAAGAAAATTATCTCCTATACTTATTACATTAGGAAGTTCTATTTCTTTTAATACAGTATTAAAACGTAAGAAACGATTATTAATTTTTTTTACATAATTATTTTTATACCCTATAATTCTATTTTCATTATCTACTTTAATTTCTATTATTTCTCCATTTTTTAAAGTTAAATATATAATTTTTATATCTTTATTATTCTTTTTAATTTCTATTCTTTCTATATCTCCTATAGTATCAAGAAAACCTTCTTCCATATCTTTATATAAAGATATTGTTTTATTTTGTAAATTTATTATAAAATAATCTATTATTAAATATTTTTCTTTCGGATATTTTTTTACTTCATAATTATCTATAATTATATTATCAGGACAATAATAAACATTACCAAATTCATAATTATATTTATAATATTTACCATCTCTTGCTCTAACATAACCCGGTATTTCAAATCTTTCATTTATATTTTCTTGAACTATTCCATAATAATCCTCAAAACTAGCAGTTAGGCCTGGAATAATATTATCTAAATTATTAGAAAATGTTGAATCAGGATTTGCAACTCGATGATTATATCTATTCTTTATTGATAAAGTATTACTTCCATCTTTAGTAAATTGGATACTTATAACACTTGTTCCATATAAATCTTGTCTTTTAGGGTCTAAAAAATCTTCTCTTTTTATCTCGGCAACATTTTTTTTGACGGCAAAAAACACCCTACATCTATTTAATCTTCCTCCATTAAAAGTACATAATTCTTCACCAGGTTGATAATATTTTCTAAAACTTTGAATATCTTCTTCACTAAAACACTCGTATAAGTAATAACCTGCTTCACTCATTAATTCTTCTGGTGTTTTAAATGTTTTCTCTCTTTCTTTTTCTCGGCCTAATAAACTTTCATAAATATTAAAAATATAATTCTTAAATTCTACTTCTAAGTCACTTTCCATAATATCTGCATATAAATCATGTGATTTATTAAAATTATCTAATAATATTTTAGAGAGTAATCCTGCATTTTCTAATATAATAGGAAAATACTCCCTACATAAGTGCATCATATCTTCACCATAATATTTTTTAATTACTTTTAAATCTTTATTCATTATTAACCACCCTTTCAAAAGCCTCACAATAGCCCACAACAAGTAGTTTACATTTTTTTCTAAATTAGTAGTTAATTATCTTATTTTTTTCTTTTTCTTTTTAAGGATAAGTTTAATTCATCTAATAAAGAATTTAAATATTCTTCTTCCGTCATAAAATCTTCATCTACTTCTTCATGAGGTAAAGGCATATCTCTTAAAGTTTCATTAGCACTTAAAAAACTGTCTCCTACCGTCTCAATATTTGGTAATTCAAGATTCTTTAAAGCTATATTAGAACACAAGAAACTGTCCCCTATGTATGTTACATTTGGAATTTCTAACCGACTTAAAATTTTATTATCAAGCATAAAAGTACCTTCTATTCCTTCCAAGCTAGGTAAAGATAAACTCTCTAAAGCGATATTATTAGATAAGAAATGTGAACCTACATTTGTTAATCTTGGAGCTTCAAAATGTTTTAATCCTTGATTAACGCGTAAAAAATCTATACTTATTTCTTTTACTTTTGGGAGTATAAGTTCTTTTAAATCTTGATTAGAATATAAGAAAGCTTCTCCTATATATTCTACATTAGGAAGATTTAACTCACTTAAAATTTCATTACAACATAAAAAGTATGAACTTATTGTCCTAACATTTGGTAAAGATAATCTTTCTAAAGCCTTATTATCCCTTAAGAAATAAAGTCCTATATATCTCACATTAGGAAGATTTAACTCATTTAAAACTTGATTAACAGACATAAAATCATTATCTATTCTCTTAATACTTGGTAAAGATATACTTTCTAAAGCTGTATTAAAACGAAGAAAAGAATTTCCTATACTTATTACATTAGGAAGCTCTAATTCTTTTAAAGATGTATTAAAACGTAAAAAGTTATTTTCAATTATTTTTATCCAATTATTTTTTAAACCAATAATTCTATTATTTTTATCTATTTTAATTTCTATTATTTCTCCATTTTTTAAAGTTAAACATATATTTTTACCACCATTATTATTTCTAATTTCTATTATTTTTATATCACCGATAGTATCAAAAAAGCTTTCTTTAATATCATCATATAAATATATCTCTTTATCTTGTAAATCTATTATAAAATAATCTATTATTAAATACCTGTCTTTAGGATATTTTATTACTTCATAATTATCTATAATTATATTATCAGGACAATAATATACATTATGCATTTCATAATTATATTTATAATATTTACCATCATTTGCTCTAACATAACCAGGTATTTCAAATCTTTTATTTATATTTTCTTGAACTATTCCATAATGATCCTCAAAACTAGCAGTTAAACCTGGAATAATATTATCTAAATTATTAGAAAATGTTGAATCAGGGTTTGTAACTCGGTGATTATATCTGTTCTTTATTGATAAAGTATTACTTCCATCTTTCGTAAACTGGATACTTATAACACTTGTTCCATATAAATCTTGTCTTTTAGGGTCTGGAAAGTCTTCTCTTCTTATTTCAGAAACATTTTTCTTAACAGCAAAGAATACTCTACATCTATTTAATCTTCCACCATTAAAGGTGCATAATTCTTCATTAGGTTGATAATACTTTTTAAAACTTTGAATATCTTCTTCACTAAAACACTCATATAAGTAATAACCTGCTTCACTCATTAATTCTTCTGGTGTTTTAGATGTTATTTTTCTTTCTTTTTCTCGACCTATTAAACTTTCATAAATATTAAAAATATAATTTTTAAATTCTATTTCTAAATTATTATTTATAATATCTTTATATAATTCATGTGTTGGATTAAAATTATCTAATAATAGTTTAGATAATAAACCTTCACTTTCTAATATAATGGGAAAATACTCCCTGCATAAGTGCATCATTTTTTCTCCATATTTGTCTTTAATCTTTGCTAAATCTTCGTTCATTATTAACCACCCTTTCATAAGACTTATTAATAATAACACACGGTAAAAATGGATACAAGTGTTTTTCATTTCTTTTTTTCTAAAATTAATCTTGAAGAACTACATAATGTTTCATTAGCACTTAAAAATTTTTCTCCTACTATCTTAATTTTTGGCAAAAATATATTTTTCAAAGCTGTATTATCTTTTAGGAAGCGAGATCCTATATATTCTACATTAGGAAGTTCTAACCAATTTAAAACTTGATTAACAACTAAAAAATCATCTTCTATTTTTCTAACACTCGGTAAAGATAATTTTTTTAAAGTAAAATTAGCACATAAGAATGCTTTCCCTATATTTATTAAATTTGGAGCTTCAAAACGATTTAATCTTAGATTATGAAACATAAAATAATCTTTTATTTCTTCTACTTTGGGAAGAATAAGTTCTGTTAAACCATCATTAGAAAGCAAAGCCGTATCACCAATAAATGTAACATTTGGAAGATTTAACTCACTTAAAATTTGATTATGACATAAAAAATAATTATCTATTCTCTTAACATTTGGCAAAGATAAACTCTCTAAGGCTATATTATTATATAGAAAACCCCATCCTATTTCTTTTACTTTGGGAAGATCTAACTCTTTTAAAACTTTATTTCTCAATAAAAAATCTTTTTCAATTATTCTTACACTTGGTAAAGATAATTTTTCTAAAGCTGTATTAAAACGAAGAAAAGCTTCTCCTATAATTACTACATTAGGAAGCTCTAACCTATTTAAAAATATATTAAAATGTAAAAAGTGATTATCAATTATTTTTACCCAATTATTTATATACCCTATAATTCTATTATTTTTATCTACTTTAATTTCTATTATTTCTTTATTTTTTAAAGTTAAATATATATTTTTTATATCACCATTCTTTTTAATTTCTATTCTTTCTATATCTCCAATAGTATCAATAAAACTATCTCTTATTTCATCATATAAAGATATTGTTTTACTTTGCAGGTTTATTATAAAATAATCTATTATTAAATACTTTTCTTTTGGGTATTTTATTACTTCATAATTATCTATAATTATATTTCCAGAGCAATAATATACATTAGAATACTCGTAATTATATTTATAATATTTACCATCATCTGCAATAACATAACCTGGTATTTCAAAACTACCATTTATGTTTCCTTGAACTATTCCATAATAATCTTCAAAACTAGCAGTTAGACCAGATATAATATTATCTAAATTATTAGAAAATGTTGAATCAGGGTTTGAAACTCGATGATTATATCTATTCTTTATTGATAAAGTATTACTTCCATCTTTCGTAAACTGGATACTTATAACACTTGTTCCATATAAATCTTGCCTTTTAGGAACTGGAAAATCTTCTCTTCTTATTTCAGAAACATTTTTCTTAATGGCAAAGAATACTCTACATCTATTTAATCTTCTTCCATTAAAAGTACATAATTCTTCACCAGATTGATAATATTTTTTAAAACTTTGAATATCTTCTTCACTAAAACACTCATATAAATTATACCCAGCTTCACTCATTAATTCTTCTGGTGTTTTTGATGTTATCTCCCTTTTCTTTTTATAACCCAATAAACTTTTATAAAGGTTATAAATATAATTTTTAAATTCTATTTCTAAATTATTTTTTATAATATCTGCATATAAATCATGTGTTGGATTAAAATTATCTAATAATATTTTAGATAGTAACCCCGCACTTTCTAATATAATCGGAAAATACTCCCTGCATAAGTGCATCATATCTTCACCATAATATTTTTTAATTACTTTTAAATCTTTATTCATTAAAACCACCCTTTTTTGCTGTTATAAAGATTTATTTTCTATAATACTTTTTATCTTATCACTAACTATTTGTTCTCCTCTTGCTACACTATTAATTTTTAATACAGGTGTAATCGTAGCATTTAAATATTTAGCAACACTCACTAATTTATATATCTCGTCATTTACATCTAATACTAAAACTTCAGCATCATTTTCTTTACTACTTTTAAATATATTTTTCTTATTAGCATCATATATACTTATTATCTTAGCATTTTCAATAAACTTATCTTTTACTACATCTCCATTTATATCTTTAATTTCAACATTTAAATCAACATAATCATACATATCTATATATTTATATTTATTAAATTCCTCAATATTAGATACATCTAAATATAATAAATTATTTTTAACACTTAATAAATCTACATCACATACTCTTATATCGTCTAAATAAAATAAAGAATTTATAGCTATTTTCATATCTTCTTTAACACAATAACTAACTCGATAATTTATTAAATCACTTTTATCTGTCATGGCATTATTAGCTAAACTTGCTGGTACTTTTTTTACACCAATATCTTCTTCTTTAATTAAAGAACCGGCAGTTATTGTTCTTTTCGCATATAATACCTCTACATAATCTTTAGTATTGTTATTTGGAACATAATAAACTTTATTATTAGTAAAAAAACCAATAAACCCAAATCCAACACTTAATAATATTAATATAACAACATATATACTAATAAATAATACTTTTTTATTCATAACCAGCACATCCCATATTCTTTGTTTTTTCTTCTAATAATTCTCTTAACTCTGAATTTTCTCCCTTAAAACTTCTATCATGTGAATTAACTAATACAAATTCTGTGTCCCCTAAGCTTAATAAATTATTAAATAAACAATTATATTCTTCTTTTAGAGCTAAAATAATATCTTCACTATTTATATCTATTATTTCTATACCTTTAATAAACTCATCAAATACTATTTTCCCTTCTTTAATAGTTTTAATATATATATCAACATAATCTTTAGTATTTAATTCATAAGTATTATTCTTTAATTTAAAAGCTTTATAACCATATTCTAATTCATAACCTGTACTACTATTACATGTACTTAAATTATCTTTATATATAATTGTATCTTTAATAATATCATTAGTAACACACATACTAGCATCATAACTACTCTTTTCAATCATATTTTTAGTATATATATCTTCTGGTATTTTAACAAAATCAATTTCACTATCACTAAGTTTAGTATTAATATTTATATTACTCTTAGCTTGTAATACATAAACATATTTAGGAACATTTTTAGCTTCTGCTTCTCTTTTTTTCTTCTCGCTTTTTATAAAACTACCAAGTAAAAAAGAACACTCTAAACATAAAACCGTAATAATTACAAATAATATTATTATATTCCATTTTATTACTCTTTTTTTCTCTTCCAAAAGTAAATAACCACAGTTTACACAATACTTTTTATTATTATTTTGATTGTCAAAACCACAATTACGACATACCATACTATTTTCTCCTTTTTTCTTCTTTTTCCTTTTCTTTATTCACATTTAAAGTATATTGATATAATTTTAAATAAAAGTTTGCTAAATCTATATTACTATCTTTATACTCTATATACTTTTTATAATATAAATCTATTTGTTCTTCATAACTTAAAATTAAATAATTAATAATAACCCCTATATTTAATTCAATATTTAACTCATTTATTAGCTTTTTAATACAATCAATATAATGAACATATTTTTCCATATCACTATAAATAACATTAGATAATAATATAATATAACCTATAAGAGACTCTAATTTATTATCTTTATTTTGTAATATTTCTTCTTCTCCTAAAACTTCTTTTTTATTATATATATTATAATAATTATCTATTATAGTTTTAATTGGTATATCATATTCATCTACATAGTCTATATATTTAAAAGTATTACTATTATAACCACTTTCTTCTAACCAATTATATAAAACACTTGCTTCTTTTTCTTCTTCAGTATTAATATTATTTACTTTTCTAGGCCATCTATTATATGAAGAACAATAAGTTTTAAGTTTTCCTATATATGTAAGAACTTTTAATTTTGTAATATAAGTTGTATAATACTTTAAAGCTAAACTATTTAATATCTCATAATAATAAATACCTTTTTCATTTTTTAATTCATCAAATATTTTTTTACCAGGAGTATATCCTACTTTTTCTAACCAATAAGAATATTCATTACCATTAATTTCAGCATCACTTTTAGGATTATTTGTTTTTTCAGGCCACTTTCCATAGGTTTCAATATAATTAATAATTTTTTTAAGCATTTTTTTAACATATATATTAAAATTTCTATTACGAGTATGATATTTTAAATATAGATTATCTAACATAAAAGAAAGAGGAACACCATTTGCATCTTTAATATAGCTTAAAGTACACTCATGTAAATCACTTAGATAACAATATCTATCTAACCATTTTGCAAGTCTAGTTGCCTCTAACTCTATTTCATTTTTTGGATTTCTATATACTTGTACCCATGTATTATATTTTTCACAATAAGTAGTAATATCTTGAATTGTTTTTAATATAGTACCTAATGTCTCCATAAATCAACACCACTTATATAATACCACAGAAAATTAACTTTATAAAGTATTTTTGAAATAACTTTGAGCATTTAAAATAGCATCTTTTCTAATATCACAATATAAACTAATTAAATAACAAGCATAACGAGTAAGTTTATAATCATTTATATATCTCCATCCAGTTTTATTAGTCTTAATTCTTTTTTTTACTATTCTAAAATGTTTGTTATAATCTAAGCAGTTACTTTTTGCCCTATTAATAACTTTATCAAAATTTCTCCATTCCTTATAATCATAAACTAGCATTAATTCTCTTGCTAACCAATATTCTTTTCCATCATCAATATGTTTAATTTTCTCTAATTCATCCATTATACTTCCCCTATAATATTATAAATGGAAAATTATTTTTTGGTCAAGGGAAGTATTGCTTAACAAAAAAAGTACTAATTATAGTACCTTTATATTAATAACGGTTCTTAAACATTAAGGAGTGATAACTTAAAAATTAGGTATCATCTTTTTTCAAGAATGCATAATTTAGTGTTTTAAAAAAATTAAAAAGAAGTGACTAATTATTTTCATCACTCCTCAAAGTGCAAGCACCTTAATAACCATATGATAATATTTTTGTAACATCCAAACCACTGGAAATAGTTCGACAACTTTTATGTTCAAAATGCCACCACTCTGTTGGGATTGTTGAAGTCTGACCATCTGCCATCATAATATTATTCAGTTCTCGGGCAAGTGCATTGCTCTTGTAACCAGCCGATTCATTTGCTGGAAGACTTACAACATCAACATATTTTACTTCGCTAATTAATGTACCATATTGATTATAAAGATTTACATATTTATTCGATTTCCAACTTAATTCATGTATATCAGAATAGGCAAATTTATGATGAATTGTTAAATCTAACGCACACATCTTTTGGTGCGAACCTCCATTACCAGCATTGTTTATATACCAAGCAAGGGTCATTAGGCTATACTTACCATTTCCAAGAGGATAACAGTTAAGTTGATTTTGAGAAGAACAATAACCATATGCTGTTTGAAATTGTGCCGTAACTTGATTAAAAACATTAAACGCATAACTTCTAGGTCTATAGGCATCATATATAGTAAATGGAATACCACTATTATTTTTAACTGTTTGTCGGAAATTCACTGCATAAAAGTAACTAAGTGCAACAAAATTATTTAATGAGGCATCATATGTACCTAAATTATTTACTTTTTGACCAAATACCTTGAAAAGCGAATTAGTAGCATTTGTAATATTAAAATCAACATTAGAATAATTTCTTAAATATTCTCTTAAATTAACTGCTACGTAATTATTACTTACCCAACCGCATTTTTGATTAGGACCATATTCAATTGCAAAATATTGCTTCGTGCTATCATGACCAATTATTTTAAATTGATGACGTTGATGTGCATAATCGCTCTCTAAATTAAGTAAATCATAACCATTTTTCCAATTCATTGCATCGCTTAAAGTATTAAATACATAAATCTGTCCGTATGACCAAGCTCTCGTTATTCCATGAGTACCAACTAAATCTGTATCCACACCAGTCGTAACCATACCCTGTTTACAAGTAGCATCATCTGTAGTAGGTGTTGTTGGATTACTTGGCTCTGGAGTACTTGGAGCTGTTGGTAACTGTGGATCTGGTTTTTCTTCTGGCTCAGTTGTATCATTTTCTGCTTCTCCTGTTACTTGAAGAATACCACTATATCTTGTTACTATATCATAACTTTCTGCAACTGTTCCACTTTGACTTTTTATTTCAACACTAACTTTTGGAGGAGCTTCATATATACCATAAAAATTAACTTCATATTTATCTTGTAATTGCATATTTTGAGCAAGTCTTCTAATAAATACTTCCATAAATTTTTCTTTATTAATTCTTACTTCATTATAATCACGATAATAACCATAATCAACTGCTTCTAACATAGATGCATCGGTTATTTCTTTAATACTTAAATAATCTTGGGTTGTAGTAGTAGTTATACCATTAACAACTGTAATTAAGCCTATAATAGAAACACCTAAAACTACTAACCAATAACCCCAATAAGAATTTGACATATGCATTACTCCTTCCCAATTCTATTTTAATTATACCCCTATACTAGAGTTTTTGTCAATTATTTTTAATATCTTTAGAAATTAAAAAAAGAATAACAAAATATTCGCTATTCTATATTAAATTTAATACTTATGCTAAACTTTTTATTTCTTTCATGGATAAACCTGTGTATTTTTTTATCATTTCTAAATCAATATTATCGTTTAACATATTTTGAGCTATGTTATAAGCTTTTTCTTGGCTTCCTTTTTGTATTCCAAGAGCTTCGCCTTTTTCAAAACCTTTATTCTCGGCGATATAATCAGACCAATCTGCAAATATTTTCTTTGTTCTTTCATCATTGACATATTCTTCACACCATTTATCGAATGCCATTAAAAGTTCATCTCCTCTCGCTATTTCTTTTCTCTCTTCAGCAGTTTGTGCACCAATAAATCTTAGCCATCTTTGTTGTAAGTTATTTTTATCATATACCATTTGATTTACAAAGTCAATCCTATAATATTTAATTTGAAATAAACTTGATAATACTTCTTTTTTTGTTTTTTTACTTATTATTACGAATTCATCTTCAAAGTCTTCTTTACATAGCAAATCTTTTGGTGTTACGTCATATACGACATTTATTTGAGTAACACTTTCTAACTTGTTATATTTTGTATTTCCTCTGTCTAACTGAGTAGAATATATTCTCATAGAATAAAGCATAGATTTATCAAAAGAATTTTTATCAAGTCTAGAATAAGCTTCCAAATTTACTATATGATTACCAAATTTTATGATAACATCACCACGAATAGAACTATCGTCACTTTTTGTTTTGGTTAAAACACTTTCATATTCTACTCTTATTTCTACACTTTCTAAATATTCTTTAGTAAAGTCAGTAAAACATGATAAAAAGTAAATAAGTATATCTCGATTATCTGGATGAGCAAAAGCTTCTTTAAACAGTAAGTCATTGCTTAAGCTTAGAAACTGTTTTTCCTTAGTTATCACTTTATTTTTTCTCCCTTCTTCCTATATAATAACATAAAAAAAGTGCGAAATTTGTCGCTCTATGGGGGTTATATGTATTTTTAAGAAAAAGTTCAAGAAAAATGAAAAATAAATTTTTCATATGAGAATTCCTTTCGGAATTCTTATTTTTAAGTTATAATTATATAGT
>CANQTE010000028.1 GCA_947626695.1 uncultured Bacilli bacterium
ATTTTTCCTTTCGACATTAGTTCGCCTATATTGGCCTATAAAAATTAGGTATGACTTTCCTATTATACAAGAAAAATCGTTCGACATGATTCGACAAACGATTTTTTATTTACCTAAATACTTAGGAAAATCAATTCTTCCAAGTAAATAATCAGCACTTATATTATATTTTTTGCACATATCATATAGGAAAGATAAAGAAATTAAATATCTTCCTCTTTCATAGTCCGCAATAACAGACTGAGTAGTATTTAATACTTTAGCAAGCTTAGCTTGCGTTAAATCTAATTCTTTACGAATTTCTTTTATTCTTAACCCAAAATTAATTTTATAATTTGTTTTTAAAAGACCTTTTTCTTCTGTAAAATTAAACACATAATCTAAGCGCACATTAAAATAATCACATATTTTTATTAAATATTTAAGTGGGATTAAAGTTTCTTCCCTTTCAAAATGACCATATACTATTGGGTCTAACTCTAAATATTTAGCAATATCTACTTGTTTAATACCTTCATATTCTCTTAAATCTCTTACCTTTTCACTATATATCATAAAATACCTCACTATTAATATTTTCTCATTAAATAAGATGACTTTATGAAAAACAGACTTAATACCGATATTTTTCTTGACATTTAACATTTTTAAGTTTATAATTTAAACATAAATTAGAAATTTCTAATATTATTGATATTTAATCAATTAAGAAAGAAAGGTTGATATGAAATTAGAAAAGTTAAGTAAAGGGAAATTTATTAAAACAAGTATTATAGTTTTAGTGGTTATAAGTATATTTGGAGTTATATTTATAAATAGAAGTAAAGCTAAGTATAGAGTAACACAAAGTATACAAGTAGTGAGTGGTGAAGTTAATTATACTAACCCTGATTTTAGTATGTTAGGTGTAAAGTTGCAAAGTGCAAAAGGCAGTAGTGATTATGTTTCGGCAAGTAATAATGAAGTACCTGAAAAAGGTTATAAATTAAAACCTTTGGGGACAGGTGCTACTGATAGTTATTGTACTATTAATGGAGCAAAAAATAATACAGGTATTAGTATTAGTTATGCAAATGGGAGTGTAACTTTTAGTGGTATTAAAGAACAGGGGACTAGATGTTATTTGTTTTTTGATATCCGAACAGACTTATTAGGAGAATATACTGTAAATAGTACAGATGATGGATGTCCTGCTTATGAAGAAACACCATCTATAACTAATATAGAAAAATCAAAAAGTTTGTTCTGTAAAGGAAAAGATGATTTTGGAGATACGTATTATTTTAGAGGAAACCCAACAAATAACTGGGTTAAAATTGGAAATTTCTACTGGAGAATAATAAGATTTAATGGTAATGGTAGTATAAGATTAATTTATTCAGGAAGCGGTAGTGCTCAGACAAATGGAACAGGTACTCAATTAAGTTCTACTTCTGGATATAATTTTCTATCTAATAATACAGATTATGTAAAATATATGTACGGTAGTACAGACAGTATCATAAAAGGTGTATTAGATAGTTGGTATAATGCTAATTTAAAAAGTACTTATGGAAGTAAAATGGATGGGAGTGTAGGTTTCTGTAATGATGCCGATATGACAAGTTCAACGGATTTCCGGCCATCAACCAGATTAGGTGTTAGTAAGAGACCGATGTTTAAATGTGAAACACCGACAACTAATTTGTTTACAACAAAAGGAAGTGCGAAGGGCAATCAAAAATTAACAAACCCAATAGGTTTAATTACGGTTGATGAGGCTTGTTTTGCGGGTGGTCTTGAAGGTACGCCTAATTCAGGTTATTATTTATACACAAATAGTACATACTGGACTATGTCACCGGATACCTATGAAGGCGGCTCTGCCATTCGAGAGTCCACTGTGACCGAGGGTGGCCACCTCGGCAGTACCCTTGTGAACGTCGCGAAGGGTGTGCGCCCAGTAATAAATCTGAGGTCTGATACACTGTTTAAAGATGGCGGAGATGGTAGTTCTACTAATCCATATGAAGTCATAATATAACTTGCTTAAGTAGCTCTAAATTTATACTTAAGCATGAAAAAGTCAGGATACTCTTCCTGCTTTTTTTATTTATTTAAATATTTAAAAAAAACATCTATTTTTTTAAATAAATGTTTATTTAAACATAGCTTTCGCTGTTCTTAACATTTGTGCCGTATAACCATATTCATTATCATAATACGCAACAACTTTAACTAATTCATTATTAATACTTGTAAGTAACCCATCTATTAAAGCTCCATATGTTTTTCCTATAACATCACTAGAAACTATTGGGTCATAAGTTATTTTTAAAGTTTCATTTTGATTTACTTCAAATATTTTATTTATCTCATCAATAGAAGTTTCTCTTTTAGGTATAAATGTTAACTCAACAAGTGAACCATCTTCTGTTGGAATACGATATGCTCCTCCATCTAATTTACCAGCAAGGTCCGGAATAACTTTACCTATCGCTGAAGCTGCCCCAGTTGATGTTGGAACAATATTCGCCGCACAAGCTCTCCCTCTTCTTGACATTATTCCTTTCTTATGTGCTATATCTAATGTTGCTTGGTCATTTGTATAAGCATGAATAGTACTCATATATCCTGTTTTAATACCAATCGTTGCATTTAAAACATTTGCAATAGGTGCTAAACAATTTGTCGTACAACTTGCCGCACTTACAACTACTTCTGTTCCATCTAAAATATTTTGATTAACATTATAAACAACAGTCTTAACATTATCTGATTTAGATGGCGCAGATATCAAAACTTTTTTAGCTCCTGCTTCTATATGTTTATAAGCATCTTCATACTTTGTAAACTTTCCTGTACACTCTAAAACTAAATCAATATTTAAATCTTTCCATGGTAAATTTTTAGGGTCCATTTCATTATAAACTTTTATTCTTTTAATTTTATTAACTATTATCTCATCATTTTCTGCCTCAATTAAATCTTCATGAAAAGAACGATGAACAGTATCATATTTAGCTAAATAAGCCAAATCTGTTGCATTTCCTAAATCATTTATTGCTATAATATCAAAATCTACTCCTGTAATAATTTGCCTAAAAGCAAGCCTTCCTATACGACCAAAACCATTAATTGCTACTCTAATCATTTCTTCCTCCTATAAATTCTCTTAATATACTTCTAGTTCCCACATATTCACTACTAATTGGGTAAAAACTTTTCAAAAATTTAGCTAATCTTCTTGCTTCTTCATAATAATCTGAATCTGTATCTATTGATAATAATAAAGGGTCAGCATATACTTTTAAAACTCCCAGTTCATATGGTAAAGCAGTATTTATAACTACACTTGCTTCATGAATAAATGGAAATATATATTTTTCTTCTCCATTACGAACACTTTGCCAACTTTTAATAGTATCTGCTGCCGTACTACCTCTTGTTCTACTATCTCTTACTATTCTTCTAATTAATCTTAAATCTAATGTTGATATATAATTATGACGGTCTATATTTAAAGGAATAAAAGGACTTAAATATATTTTATATTTATATGTATCTGGTATATTAGGGGTAAGCGCACTATTAAGAGTATGTAAACCTTCCATTAATATTATACTATTATTTTTTAATTTTATAAAATGATTATGATACTCTTTATGTCCTGTTATAAAATTATATGATGGAACATTTATTTCTTCTCCCTTTAATAAACTTAATATTTGGGTATTTAATAACTCTATATCTATTGCCTCTAATCTTTCAAAATCATAATTACCTTTATTGTCTTTAGGGGTAAGTTCCCTTTCAACAAAATAATCATCAGTTGATAAACAAATCGGATCATATCCAATACTTCTAAGATATGATGCTAAAACTCTTGTTGTTGTTGTTTTTCCACTGCTTGATGGCCCAGCAATCATAATAAATCTTTTTCCATTTTTAATTATTTCATCACATGCCTTTTTTATTTGGTCATTAAACTTTAACTCACATGATTCAATAAAGCCCTTTATTTCATAAGTACTAACTAAATTATTTAAATCAGATACATAAGGCGTTTGTAATCTCTGTAACCACGCTCTACCCTCATGAAAAGAATCAATTATATTTTGATGCGGAATATACTCAGGCATTTTTCCTTTAGTTAAATAACTTGGATATAAGAAAATAACACTATTATTATCTAAATATTTAATATCAAAAAGATTAATACTCTTCGTACTATAAGGCATTTCTACATAATAATAATTTAAATAATTCTTAAGTTTAAATATAGGTACAATATTATCTGCTGTTTGTAAATTTAACGCTTTTTCAGGAGTGAGTGCTGTCTCATAAAAATTTTCTGCTTCTTTTTTTAA
Source organism: uncultured Bacilli bacterium (assembly GCA_947626695.1). Classification (GTDB taxonomy): domain Bacteria; phylum Bacillota_I; class Bacilli_A; order RF39; family UBA660; genus Caccenecus. Next base: position 4,350 of record CANQTE010000028.1, read on the forward strand.
AATATTATATTTAAAAATACGATAATCACTTTTAACTATATTATTCATCTCTTCTTTTATTCTTGCTATATCATTTATAGTCATAACTTTTTGATATTTAATCTCTCCAAATATTCCTCCAGGAACAGAATGTAAATAATTAATGTCAGCACTCGGATAAAGTGTTTTTAAAGCAACTTCAAATATAAACATCACGGCCGCTTTATACATCTTAGTACCAATTAAAGATGTACAATCAAAAAACTCTATACTCTCATCTTTTAAAACTTCAACACTTAAAGGTGTAATTTTATTATTAACTTTAACACCTAAAACAGAATCTTTATATTTAGATTCTTTACTAATATCTATATATTTAGTTCCTTTAGGAAACTTTAATACTTTATCTTCAAAGGTAACAGTTATAAAATCACTCATTTTTATACCCCTTATTCTTAATATATAATATCATATTTTTATTATTTTGTCATAGTTTTTAATTAATTTATGAATAAAAAATAAAATTTAAGACTATATATTTATAGGTGAAAAAATTTATGAATATAGTACCAACTGTAATTGAAAGAAATAGTAATAAAGAATATGCTTATGATTTATACTCAAGACTTTTAAAAGATAGAATTATTTTTTTATCAGGAGAAATTAATGATAATGTTGCAAGTATTATTATAAGTGAATTATTATATTTAGACCATCAAAATCATGAGGATATTTATCTTTATATTAATAGTCCTGGAGGTCAAGTAAGCTCTGGTCTTGCTATATATGATACTATGAATTATATTAAAAGTGATGTTAGAACTATTGTTGTTGGCATGTCTGCATCTATGGGAGCTTTCCTCCTTTCAAGTGGCACAAAAGGTAAAAGATATGGCTTACCTAATTCAGAAATTATGATTCATCAAGTTCTAGGAGGAACACAAGGACAAGCAACAGATATTAAAATACAAGCCGAACATATTTTAAAAATGAAAAATAAACTTAATCAAATACTTGCAATTAATACAGGTAAAACAGTCAAACAAATAACAAAAGACTGTGAAAGAGATAATTATATGAGTGCCAAAGAGGCTTTAGAATACGGACTTATAGACGAAATACTATAAATTTGACAAATGAAAGATTTTGTGATAGAATATCTTTCCATCAGGGGGGATTTTAATGGTAAACTTTGAAGAAAGATTAGCAACCATTGCAAATGTTTTAAGTGGTTATGATAAGATTAGTCGTCAAAATTATTTAAATATTTGTAATCAATACAAAATTGGAGTAGCTTTAAATTGTGATAAAGAAATTCTAGAACGACTTAGAAATATTCTTTTAAATATTGAAGTTATTGCCTTTGCTAAAGATACTAAAAATGAAGTTGCTATGATTAAAGACGAATTAACTTTAAAAAAAGCAAGATAATAAAGAGCTTTGAAAATTGCTCTTTTTATTTATTATTATTTAAAAAAGATGATAGCTTTTTTAGTTATCATCTTTATTTTTAAACTAATTCTACTTCTGCGCCAGCTTCTTCAAGTTGTGCTTTTAAACTTTCAGCTTCTTCAGCAGGAATATTTTCTTTTAAGTTACCACCATTGTCAGCGATACCTTTAGCGTCTACTAGACCAAGTCCTGTAACTTCTTTGATAATCTTAATAACTGCAATTTTGTTTCCACCAGCACTCTTAAGTACTACTGTCTTAGTTGATGGTCCTTCATCTTGAGCACTTGCTTGTGGAGCAGCAGCGACTGCGACAGCACTAGGGTCAACTCCAAATTCTTCTTTCATTGCATCTACTAATTCTTTTACTTCAAGAATAGTCATTTCTTTTAAAGCACTAATAAAATCTTCTTTTGTTAATTTTGCCATTTTAAATCATTCCTTTCTAATTTTCTAATTTTTCGGCATATAAATTTAAACCAATTGCTAAATTTCTTACATGCTCCATCATACCAGCTGCAAGCATAGTAAGTAGTCCTTCGTATGAAGGTATTGCAGCATATTCATTAATTACAGTTAAGTTTGCTTCTTCACCATTAATAATTCCAACTCTAATAGTCATTTTATCATGATTTTTAGCAAATTCTGTAATTGTTTTAATTGGTTCAAGTAAATTTTTACCAAACATAATTGCATTTGGTCCTTCTAAAAAACTATCTAAATTTAAGTTCATATCATCTAATGCTCTTTTTAAAAGAGTATTTTTATAAACTTTTACTTCAGCTTCATTTTCGCGAAGTTTTCTTCTAAGTTCACTAACTTCACTAACTGTTAAACCCTGATATTCAAACAAAATAACAGATTCACTTGTTTTTAATTTATCAGTAATTTCTTCAACAATAGCTTTCTTAGTGTCGAGTATTTTGCTACTTGCCATATTCTCCTCCTATTAAATTTATTAAAAAAGCTTCCTATAGGGAAGCAACAAAGTTATTTATTCTCCCCTCGGTAGGATTATTAAAGTTAGACTCCCTACTGTCTTTGGTTCGCTTTTTTAAGTACTAATATTATATAATAAAATTAACTAAATGTCAAAAGAATTTTTATCTAATTTAATACCAGGTCCCATAGTACTAGAAATAGTTATACTATTTATAAATACACCTTTAACACTAGCAGGTTTTGCTTTAGCAACTGTAGATACTACATATGTTAAATTTTCTTTTAAAGCTTTATCATCAAAAGATACTTTACCTATAATACTATGAATATTTCCAAAACTATCTGTTTTATAAGAAATCATACCTTTATTAATATCATTTACTGCTTTAGCAACATCTGTAGTAACAGTTCCTGTTTTAGGGTTAGGCATTAAGCCTTTAGGGCCTAAAATTTTACCTATTTTACCAAGTTCTGGCATCATATCAGGAGTTGCAACGATAACATCAAATTGAAACCAGTTTTCATTTGCAATCTTATCAATCATATCTTTATCTCCAACATAAGTTGCTCCAGCTTCTTTTGCTTTATTAGCAGCGTCTCCTTTAGCAATAACTAAAACTCTTTTACTTTTACCAGTTCCATTTGGAAGTACAAAACTACCTCTCAAATTTTGGTCTGATTTCTTCGCATCTACATTTAATTTAATAGCTACTTCTACTGTACTATCAAATTTTGTAACACTTGTATCTTTAACTAATTTTATAGCTTCATCTAAACTATATAATTGATTATGGTTACATTTTTTAGATGCTTCCACATACTTTTTTCCATGTTTACTCAAAATTATTCCCTCCTATCTGTGGTTTTTTAAGATGGATTCCTTTTTAATTTTCTTCTTCTGTTTTTTCTTTATCTTCATCACCAATTACAGGAACTTCAGCATTAAATTCTTTAGATTCTGCTTCCATTTCTGCTAGCTCATGGTCACGTTTAGCCTGCATAGCCTCTTCTTTTTTAGCTTCGAGTGCTTGCTCTTCTAACTCTTTATCATTAAGACCTTTAATAGCAATTCCCATATTACGAGCAGTACCTTCGATAATATTCATTGCGGCCTCAACATCATAAGCATTTAAATCTGGTAATTTAGTCTCAGCAATTTTTCTTAAATCTTCTTGAGTAATAGTTGCAACAATTTCGTTAGCTCCTTTAGTTGAACCTTTAGTAATCTTAGCAGCTTTCTTAAGTAAGAATCCTGCTGGTGGAGTTTTTAAAACGAAATCAAAGCTCCTATCATCATAAACTGAAATTTCGCATGGAACTACATCGCCCATTTTATCACGTGTTGCATCGTTAAATTTAGTACAAAATTCTTGTAAATTAACTCCAGCTGGTCCTAAAACAGTTCCTACTGGTGGTGCTGGCGTTGCTTTCCCTGCTTCAATTTGTAATTTAATTTTCTTTACGACTTCTTTTGCCACGAAAACACCTCCTATAAATTTTTTTGTTCTCGAGTAGTGGTACAGGGCAAATCCACTTCCCTCCCACTAAACTATATGCAAATAAAAATCTGCATAATGATAATACCACATTTGGGCCTTAAAATCAAGAAAAAATGTTATTTCTCAATACAAAATACGGCATATAAAGGTACCGACTTAATATTATTTTCTAAACCAAAGTTTTTTGTTGATATTCTAATACCATTTTTCATTGTTTTTGTGATAATTTTATTTAAGCTACTAGACTTAATATTATCACTCGCCTTTACTTCAATTGGAATAACTCCTACATTTGTATCAATTAGAAAATCTATTTCCATTATTTGAGGCTTATTATAATAAAATAAATCAATATTATTTTTCATTAATTCTGTTGCAACATAATTTTCAACTATTGCTCCTTTGAACATAAAAGCTTCGTCTTTTAATATATTTACTAAAGGAATACCAATAAGTTCTGTTAAAATTCCTGTATCATTTAAATAAATTTTAAAATCAAACTCATTCATAAATCCTTTTAATGGTGTTTCAAATTTATTTACAAAATAACAAGGAATAATAAGTTTACTAGAAAGTAACCAAGAAAAAGCTGTTTCATAATCTCTCATTCTAGCATTTTTTTCTATTTTACTAAATTGATATTTTTTATTTTCTTTAGCTAATTGATTAGGGACATTTTTATATATTCTTTCTATTTTATTTTTTTCATAAATATTATTTGTATATTTACCCATATCACTTATATAAGCATCTATTATACTCCTAATAGTTGTATTATTATAAGTTAAAATATTTTCTTGCTCACTAATATATTTAGTTATTACTTGAGGCATACCTCCTAAACATAAAAATAATCTATAATCATTAAGTAATTCATTATGGAAATATTCAGGCATTTTTTTATTTTCTTTGAAACATTCTCTTATTAGCTCAACATATTTATCTTTACCTAAAGCCCATAAAAATTCTTTAAAGCTAAGAGGGTTCATATATTCTATTTGGACTTTACCTACGGGAAATGACTTTTTAAATCTATTAAGTTTTACACCTAATAAAGAACCTGCTACGATTATTTTATAAGGAAAAGAACATTCACAAAAGTATTTTAAGTCTTGAATAATATCCTCAGATTCTTGAACTTCATCAATAAAAATAATCGTTTCTTCTTTTATATCTCTATTTAATTCTAAAGAAAACTCTTTAATTTTATTTTCTACTTTTTCATTTTGAGCAAATATCTCTATAATTCTAGGATTTTCCATTAAATTAACATAAATATAATCATTAAAATTATCTTTGCAAAATTTATCTATTATATATGTTTTTCCAACTTGTCTTGCACCAACAACCATAAGAGGAGTTAATATATTTTTATCTTTCCAATCAGATAATATTTGATAAAAGTCTCTTTTCATTATTCTTCACCAATAAAATAATATCACAATTTAAGTTTAAAAACAACTTCATTTCACATAAATATGATAAAAACTGTCTTGTTTCACATAAATGTGTGAAATGAATGGTGCTAGTTTCACATATTTATGTGAAACTAATTTAAAACTTTAGACTATCATAAAGAGTAAAAAGTCAAACATTTTTGCGGTTGTAACCGCAATACTTATAATAAACTTCCTTCACTTGAAGCATTTAATTTAAAATCACTAAATTCTTTTTTTAAATATAAAGGATAAGCAGCAGCTCCAATCATGGCCGCATTATCAGTACAGTATAAAAGTCTTGGAATTAAAAGCTTAGCTTGATATTTATGACATAATTTTTGCATTTCTTCTTTTAAATATTTATTAGCAGATACTCCTCCTGCTACTACTAATCTTTTAATATTAGTTTCTTTAAAAGCTTTTTCTACTTTTCTTACTAATTCATCTATGGCAACAATTTGAAAAGATTTAGCTAAGTCTTCCTTGCGTATCTCTTCATTTCTTTGTTTAGCATTATGAACAAGATTAATTATAGCACTTTTAAGCCCACTGTAGGAGAAATTATAGGTATTATCCATGACTGGTTTAGGTAAATTATAAGAATAATTACCATTTAAAGCTAATTTTTCAACATTAGGTCCTCCAGGATATTTTAAGCCTAATACTCTTGCTACTTTATCATAAGCTTCCCCTATCGCATCATCTAAAGTTTCACCTAATTTTTTAAATTCATAATCATTATTCATGATAACTAATTCTGTATGACCACCAGATACTATTAAAGCAAGAAGTGGAAATTCCATTTTATCTTCTAAGTTATTGGCATATATATGCCCTATTAAATGATTTACTCCTATTAATGGTTTATTATAAATTAAAGCTAGAGTTTTAGCACATTCTATACCAACAATTAGGCTTCCTGTAAGACCTGGTTTATAAGTAACGGCAATAGCACTAATATCTTCCATTTTCATATTAGCTTTTTTTAAAGTTTCATCTAAAACTAATGTTATAACTTCTGTATGCATTCTACTAGCTATTTCAGGTACTACTCCACCATATAAAGCATGAGTATCCATTTGAGTATTAATAACTAAACTAATAACTTCCCTTCCATTTTTAACTATAGCCATGCTAGTTTCATCACAAGAAGATTCCACTGCTAAAATATAAACATCTTTCATTTATTCACTCTTTCTTGCCATTAAATATGCATCATCATCTTTATAATATTTTTCTCTTTTATGAATAATTTCAAAACCAAACTTTTTATATAAATTTATCGCCGGAATATTATGTGCTCTTACTTCTAGAGTAACTAATTTTAAATCTTCTCCTATATCAGTAATTAAATAAGTAATTAAATTACTAGCAATTAATTTTCTTCTATATAAAGGGTCTACTACTAAACATAATATATCACACGTATCATATAATACTGTTGCACAAATAAAACCTACAACTAAATCTTTTTTTTCATAAACAATAACTTTAGAGAATCCATCATCTAACATTTCATTAATATTATATAAACTACTAAAGTTTTCATTTAAAATACTACCCAGCTCATTAATTCTTGCAATATCATATATATTGGCCTCTCTAAGCATTTTGCACCTCTATTCTTTTAACATATAAAGGTTTTAATAAATGAGGGTTAATACTATCTTTATTTTTTAAAAATTTAACGACACTTGCAATATTAACATTATTATCATATATAATTTCTTTATTAGATTCTAAAACTTCTTTGTTAGATAAATAAATATAATCAGAAACTAGCTCATGTTCTTTATTAAACTCTCCAATAAAAACACCATTTTTATCTTTAATACCTAAAATAACACTCATATCATAATTTAAAGATAATGCTTGTAAATAAGATATAGCTTTTATTTTAATATTTTTGGCATAACCTATTGTTTTAGCAATAACTATACCTATTCTAACACCAGTAAAAGAACCTGGTCCATTTATAACAATAATTTCTTCGATATCATCAATACTTATTTTATTATCATCTAATAAACTTTTAAGTAAAGTTATAGTATTAACTGAATGTTTATTACTTTCTAATACTTTTTTGTTAATTACCTTTTCATTATTAATTAATGCTAAAACTAACTCACTATAATGTGTATCAATATAAAGTGTCATTTCTATTCACTCCTTAAAACAAAACCCCTAAAGTGAGATTATAATACTGCATCACATAATTCTTCGTACTGGACACCATGTGGTTTAAATATTAATATTCTTGTGTTTTCGTCTACTATTTTAAATGTAATATCTAATCTCTCTTCTGGTAATCTATCTTCAATTAATTCGGCCCATTCTAATATGCAGATTCCATCTTTATTAAAATAATCTTCAACTCCAAAATCGGCATTATCGTCTAATCTATAAACATCCATATGATATAATGGAGCCTCTCCTCCTAAATATTCTTTTACAATAGTAAATGTTGGACTAGTAATATTGTCCTCTATTCCTAAAGCGCCCGCAAAACCTTTAACAAAAACAGTTTTACCACTTCCTAAATCTCCATTTAAGCAAATGACCATTCCTGGAAATTTTTCACTTTCTATATTTTGTGCTAATTCTAAAGTATCTTCAACACTTTTAGATGTATATTTATAATTCATTGTAACTCACCCAAACATATTATAGCAAACAATATAAAAATAGTGCAAGTATATTTATATAATTTGACATATTTTATTTTATATTATGTTTTTATATTAGAAAATTCTAACCTTTATTATCTTTTGAAAACATATTAAAATATATATGAGGTGTGAAAATGGATTTTATTGTAAGGCAAACAAGGCAAAAAGATCCTGCTAGTTACAAATCTTTATATATTAAAGATTCACTGTTAGAAGAAGTAGAAAAAATAGCAGAAAAATGCAACACCTCTTTTAACAATGTAGTAATTAGTATGATTGAAGCCTGTATTTGTAGTAACGGCGAGAATCAAAAACGAAAAAAAGATAGTTAGTTATTCTCATAAAAAACATTCCTTGAAAGCACAGCTCAAAAAAACTGTAATTGATTTTACAGTTTTTATAATGTGTACTGAACAGTTATTTTATATGGTACATAATAATAACCATTATATTTACTTACATTAGACACGTTGTTTACAGTAGTATTAATAGATACACTATGGATTGTATTACCATATAAATCTTTATCTTTTGCTAGTATTGTTGCACTTTGAATTTTATAATTTTTGCTTGTTAAAGCATATTTTTTAATATCTGAAGCACTTTTAAAGGTAGATTTAGGAACGATATTTTTACCTCTAAAACCTACTTTAGCATCACTATTATTATAATATGTATTAAAATCTCCTGAATTAAAGTATGTTACAGTTACTTTTTTTATATTAGCAGTATATATAAGATTTTCAAATAATATTTCCTCAGTATAATTTTTACCAATATCACTAGGACTTATTCTTGCTAGTAAATAATATGTTAAGCTATATACTTTTTTATTATCTGTACTTGTCTTAGGGTTTACAGTCACTTTAACTGTTGCTTTCTTTCCTCCAGCACTTGCTGTGATTGTTGCTGTTCCAGCTTTTTTAGCAGTTACTTTCCCATTTGATACAGTTGCAACACTTGTATTACTACTTGACCAAGTTATAGTCTTATTTGTGGCATTACTTGGGCTTACTGTAGCATTAATTGTATATGACTCTCCTTCATTTAATATAAGAGAACTCATATGTATTGTAATGGAACTTACATTTACTGTTTTAGGGTTTACAGTTACTTTAACTGTTGCTTTCTTTCCTCCGGCACTTGCCGTGATTGTTGCTGTTCCAGCTTTTTTAGCAGTTACTTTGCCATTTGATACTGTTGCAACACTTGTATTACTACTTGACCAAGTTATAGTCTTATTTGTAGCATTACTTGGGTTTACTGTGGCACTAATTGTAGCAATATCACCTGTAGCTAAAGTTAAAGCATTTTTATTTAAGGTAACTGAACTTACATTAACTGTATTACTGTTTGATGAACTACTTGAACTTGAAGAACTACTTGAACTAGAAGAACTACTAGCATTTGTACTAGTAGTAATACTTCCACCTATTAAATTATTTCTGGTATCAATAGATACAACTCTATTACCATTTTGGTCTAAATAATATTCATAAACCACTCTATTTTTAAAGACTAAATTTTGTAAAACTCGGAAAGTAACTCTATCATTTACAGTACAATTATTTTCACAAGTTGAAGAAATTGAAATTCTTAAATCTAATCCTGTTTTTCTGCTTAATTCACTAACTTCACTATATAATTTTTTATATTCATTATTTATAATATTTTGTAAAGTATTTGTATATGAAGTATCTTGATGTAAAGTGCTATTGTTAGGTTTAGAAGTTACATTAGATGGTTCATTAGAATTTACCTTTACTTTAAATGTTTTAGTTATATTTCCCGCACTAATAGAAATAGTTGTTGTTCCAGCATTTTTACCTGTTATAACACCATTATTTACTTTTGCTATATTACTATTAGCACTAGACCATTTAATTGTTTTATTCGTAGCATTACTAGGACTTACTGTTGCCGTGATTGCTTTACTTTCACCAACATTTAAACTTATTGTTCCATTAGCGTTTGTATTTATATTACTAACCTTTACAACTTTAGAACTTGAATTATTTGTATTTGAACTACTGCTAGAATTATTTGGTTTTGTAACAGTATTTGGTTTTGAATTACTGCTAGAATTATTATTTTGATTATTATCTGTTATATTATTATCAATATCAGTACTATTATCAGTATTGTTTTCGTCTGGATTAATAGTAAAATCATTATCATTTGTATTATCGTTAGTATTTACATCAAGTTCATTATCTTGGGTTTCATCTAAATTATTATCTTGATTATTATCTTGAACTTTTAATTCATTAATAATATAATCTGTATCTCCTTCACATACTAATTTTACTTTAATTGTATAATCGGTACTATTAATTTTAGTAGCTTCAGCATAACTATCATTTAAATTACAAGTATTACTACTAGCAAATTCAATTAATAACTTATCATCATACATTTCTTGTAAAGTTATTTTTCTTTTACCATTAATAGTAACTGGTAATCTTGATTCCGTAAAATACTCTGTTGCGGCATCTTTCATTAAATTTAAATTAGTTTTAAAATCAAACTTATTATTAGTACCCCTATTTTTTACTACGGAAATTAACCATAATACTAAAAAGACAACTACTAATAAAATAGCCATTTTAATTATTACTGATTTAATATTAATACTAAATCTTTTAGACTTATCTTCATACATATAAAATCCCCCTTGATAAGATTTCTCTTGGTTTTGCGGACTATAATACCACAAAAGTTGGGGTTTGTCAAACATCTTGAGACTAAAATTTACATTAAATTATCAGTAATTTTTATAAAAAAAGCACTATTCCATAACTCTAAACTTTTAATATCTTTAATAAAAGGAATTATATCTTCTTTTGCTTCAGTATAATTTATTTCTTTAAATTTATTTTTTAATAAAGTTTTTAAAACATTTATATCAAAAAGTTCCTCTTCATTTATATATTTTGAGGCAATTAATTTATTTTTTACAAGTTCTAGATTTACACTTATATTATTTGCTAAGAAAAATACATAATCATATAAATCTCTTCCTTTTGTTCTTGACGCCCAGTTGCGACATAATATCGCGTGAATTTTACCGGCAAATAAAGATGGTCCATCATATAATCTTATTTGATGAGGGCTTGGAAGTAATTTATATTGTATTTCATATGTTGCCCCTTGAGGAGGATTTATATCTACTTCAAATTTTATTTTTATACTTTTTAAAATGTGATTATATGTATGATTTTCTTCACTTGGAAAAAATTTTAAAATATGTTCTAGGGTATCTCCTTTTAAAAAAGCTCGAGAAATATTTGTTTTGCTATGTTTTTCTTTAGAACTAACCTTTAAATTTAATCCGTATGCATTTAATTCTTTTTCTATATATTTAAAATACTTACTTAAATCAAAATCTAAATCTTTTTTAAGTAAAGCAAAGTCTAAATCTTCTGAAAATCTATCTAATTTATAAAATATTCGTAAAGCTGTTCCACCATAAAAGGCTGCTTCATTAAAAAAGCCCCCTCTTGATAGTCCAGATAATACTATTTCTTGAATTATCTCTTTTAAAGCATTTATTTCATCATTAATATTTTTTATTTCGTAAGACTTTAACATTTGTTCAATTATATTATTCATCATTAAAACCTCCTCATATACTTGGCAAGTAAAGTAACATTATTTGAATGATATAAATTACTTAATTTTTCTATTTTAAGAGTATCTAACTTTTTAAATTCGTCATAATCAATTCTTAAATCATTAAATAACATATTTTCTAAATTATTATAATTAATTAAAGGAGATAAAGTATAAAGTTTATCACATAAAGCTTTTTCAGGAGTAGCTATTTGATAAGAATAACCATTTTCTTTTTGTAAAATTATTTCTTCAGAATATACTTCATTAGGTACATCTCTATATGTAAAGATACCAAAATCAGTATCATATTCTTTTTTCTTCTTTTTATTAAAAGTTGCACAAGTAATTGTACTTACTCTCTCAGGAATTAGTTCATAGTATGATAAAGCATATTCAAAAGATATATATGATGGACCATATATACTTCCAGCAAGTAAGTAGCCTGGAGTATTGGGGTCTGTTTCATATAATCCATTTATTATTTTAAATAATTTTCCATTTTCTACTTCTCTTGCTAATTTAGTATCTTTATTAGAATAATTATTTATATTTTCTTTAAAAATATTATTAGT
>CANQTE010000029.1 GCA_947626695.1 uncultured Bacilli bacterium
GTCAATTACTGGTCTAAATTTTTCACTGTTTTTATCTTATTTTATAGTGCTTAATCCAAAACTGTCCACGTATAAGAACCAAAATTATTATCACTCCATGCTCCACCAGCAAAGCTTGCCTCATCAATAGTAATTAAACCTATTGGGTTTGTTAATTTTTGATTCCCTTTTGTTCCTCCACTTGTTGTAAATAAGTTAGTTGTTGGTGTTCCACATTTAAATGTTGGTTTTTTATTAGTTGCTATTCTATCATATGGTTTAAAGTAAATGCTAGAAGAACCAGCATCGGCATCATTACAGAAACCTACACTTCCATCCATCTTACTTCCATATGCGCTCTTTAGGTTAGTAGTATACCAACTATCTAATACACCTTTTATAGTACTGTCTGCACTACCGTCCATATATTTTACATAATTTGCACTATTAGATGAACTATTATATTTAGAAGTAGAACTTAATTGAGTACCTGTTCCACTTGTCTGAGCACTACCACTTCCAGAATATATTAATCTTATACTTCCATTTCCATTAAATCTTATTATTCTCCAGTAGAAGTTTCCAATTTTAACCCAGTTATTTGTTGGGTTTCCTCTAAAATAATAAGTATCTCCAAAATCATCTTTTCCTTTACAGAACAAACTTCCTGAAGATTTTACACTAGTAACTGATACACTACCATCTCCATCTGTATCAGGATATGCAGGACATCCATCACTTGTACTATTTACTTTTTCTTTTAATTGTTCTAATAAAGTCGGTGTTATATCTAAATATACATAACATTTAGTGCCTTTCTTATTAATGCTAATACTTACTCTACCATCTTTATATTCCATTGGTATATCTTTAAGTTGAGCATCATTTCCAACAATAGTACAATAACTTTTATCAGTATTAACTACGTAGTTTCCGCTTGGCACATCAGTTATACTTTCGTAATTACCATCACTTGTATCTCCTTTATTTTTTTGTTTATAAAGTGCTAATACATTTAAATCTGGTACTTTATAATTAACTTCACCATTCACTATTTGAATACTTTGGGTTACTCTATACTTAGCTTTGCTTCTATTTATAAATATAACTCCAAATATACTTATTACTATTAAAACTATAATACTTGTTTTAATAAATCTCCCATTACTTAACTTTTCTATTTTCATTATATCATTTTCCTTTCCATGATAATATTATCATAGATTTTTTTGTGTGTCAATACAATACATTAAACATTTGAACGTACCGTATTACATTACATCATTTTATCGTATATTGATATACAATATAAGTGGTGTTAAGTTAAAATGAAAAAAATTGAAATTGATTATAATATTTATGATATTATTAAAAAGAATATCAAGAAATATCGTAAAGAAAAGGGAATTACCTCTGCAGAATTAGCAGAAATGGTAGATTTATCTCATGAATTTATAAGAGCCATCCAAAGTACCAAATCAAAAACTAATTTTTCTGTCGATACACTATATAGAATATCTCTAGCTTTAAATGTAAGCATGGACAAATTAGTTTCTAAAGAATAATTTAATAAAGGTGATACAAATGAAGCAATTAGAATTTGATACTGATATATATAATACTATAAGAAGAAATATTAAAAAGTATCGCAAAGAAAAAGGTATGACAAGTGCTGAACTTGCAGAATTAGTTGATTTATCACATGATTTCATAAGACAAATAGAAAGTGAAAAAGTTGCTAATACTTTCTCAGTAGATACTCTATATCGTATATCAATAGCATTAAATACTAGTTTAGATAAATTAATTGAAAAACAATAACTTAGAAAATAAGCTATTATTTTTTAAATCTAAAATTTTTAAAAGATTAAAAAAAGTGATAAAATCGGTTCTTAAACATTAAGGAGTGATAACTTAAAAATTAAGTATCATCTTTTTTCAAGAATACATAATTTAGTGTTTTAAAAAAATTAAAAAGAAGTGACTAATTATTTTCATCACTCCTCAAAGTGCAAGCACCATAAAATCACCCATATATTTACAAAGATAATATTTCTTCTTTAGATAAACCTGTAAAAGCTATGACATCTTCTATACTCATGTTTCTACTAAGCATGTTCTTAGCTATTGTAAGTTTTGCTTCATGGCGACCTTCTTTACGTCCAATTTTAATTCCATCACTACTACCTTTTTATGAATCATAATCTTCTAACGTCTCTAAATAATCTTTAAAATATTCTGGTAAAGGACAAGTAAAAGACATTTCTTTTTTAGTTATGGGATGAATAAAGGTCATTTTATATGAATGTAAAAACTGTCCAAAAGAAGTAGAATTTTTATTAGAATAGACTGGGTCATTAAAAACGGGATAACCAATATAAGCCATATGAACTCTTATTTGATGGGTTCTTCCTGTTTCTAGGGTGCAGCTAACTAAAGTATTATTTTTATATCTTTTTAAAACTTTTAAATGAGTTATAGCATTTTTACTATTATCCATCGTAACTGTCATTTTTTCTCGGAATTTTTTATCTCGCCCTATTGGGGCATCAATTGTGGCACTACTATTTTTAAAAACACCATTTAAAAGTGCAATATATTCTCTTTTAATTCTTTTATGTTTAAAATCATCGGCTAGAAGTTCATGAACTTTATTAGTTTTAGCAATCATAAGTAGTCCACTTGTATCTTTATCTATTCTATGAACTATTCCAGGACGAAACTCCCCTCCTACATCACTTAAATTTTTTGTATAATACATAAGAGCATTTACTAAAGTGTTATTTAAATTGCCATTTCCTGGGTGAACTACTAACCCACTAGGTTTATTAATAACCATTAAATATTCATCTTCATATACAATTTCAAAAGGAATATTTTTAGGTTCAATATTATTCTCTTCTTTTAAATCTGCCATAATTTCTATTTCATCATTTATTTCTAATTTTAAACTTGCTTTAACAGGCTTTTCATTAACTTTAACTAAATTATTATTTATTAACTTTTTTATTTGTTCACGACTATAAGTAGTTTCTTCACTCAAATATTTATCTACTCTAATATTTTTTTTATTACTTATTAACTTTATCAATTTTATCTTCTCCTTTAATTATGGCATATATTAGTAATATTACCCCAACAACAATTGCAACATCAGCGATATTAAATATAGGATAATCATAATTAAATATATAAATATCTATATAATCTCTTACATAGCCTAAAAAAAGACGGTCTGAAAGATTAGATGCAATACCCCCAAAAAGAGATGCAAAAGCTACCTTATTTCGCATATTATTTTTAAAACTAAACATGAATCTAATTAAAATAATTAAAGCTATAATTGATATAATAATAAATATATAATTTAAATTAGAAAATATACTCCATGCCCCACCTGTATTATGAACTACTGTTAAAGAAAATATATTCTTAATTATTACTTTACTAGTATTTAAAGGTATATATATTTCCATTACACTTTTAAGTACTTGGTCAATAATTAGAATAATACTTGCTAAAATAAATGTTTTTTTACTCATAAAATATAATCACCTATTAAATTATATCATGAAATTATAATTCTACCAAGATAACATCTTCACCTATTTTAACTATTTGTTTAATTTCAATAGTCTGTTCTGGTAAATTCCTAAAAAGACGTTTAAAAAAATGTTTAGTTGCCACAACAAAATAATTAATTTGTCCAAGTTCAGTTACTTCAGCATCTACTATTATTCCTAAGTGTTTACCATCTTTAACATTAATAACCATTTTAGCTTGTAAATCACTTAAACGCATATACTTCACCTATTAATTATATGAATTTATGCTTTAAAAAAAGAACTAATCAAGTTCTATTTTCTATATTTTTGGACTAATTCTTTTATATCATCGGCACTCTTATTACCAACGAAGCCATCTACTACTTTACCATTATTAATAATAACAGTAGTTGGAGTAAAGCCGTTTTCATAGAATAATTTTCCAATAGGTCCAGTTTGTCCTGATGCGGTACCTTCAACTGTAATTAAGTCTGTTAAAGGTTTAATTACTTTTTGGATTTTACTCCAATCAACTTTAGTTTTTCCAGTTTTTTCATCTTTATAGTAATTTTCTTTCATTAATTTAAGTAAATCTATATATTGTGTTGTATAACCTAGGTCTTCTTGAGCTTTATTTAAATTTGGTACTGTACTTATACATACAGAACAATTACTACGTCCTATATATAAAACATAGAAATCACCACTTTTAACTAAATCAACAGCTTCATCTGGTGTTACTTCATGCATTTTACTTACATCATAACTAGTTGTAGAAGTAGTATTAGTAGTATTATTATCTGTTGTAGTACTTTCTTTCTTACCATCTTTAAAATATAAGCCAATTACTAAAGCTCCTATAATTATAAAGCCAAGTATCACTATAAAAGTTAAATTTCTTAATTTTACTTCTAAAATTTCACTATTTTTCATGTGTTCTCCTCCTTAAAACAACTGTATTATACTCCTTTTTGGGGAAAAATGCAAGTTTTTGTTTATTTATCAGCCAAAAAGAGTAAATTTAAAAATATTTTAGAACAAAATCACTTATAAATAATATTCAAAAATATCTTGTTAATTTTAATTATATATCTTTTTTTAAAGCATTTGTATCTATTCTACCGAGAAGATAATCAGCAGATATATTATATTTTTTACATATCATATATAAAAATGGTGTTCCAATAAGATTTTTACCTTTTTCATATATAGACCAAGTAGGTTGGTCTATTTTTAAAAATTCTGCAATTTTTATTTGAGTAAGTCCTTTTTCTTTTCTAAGTTCTTTTAATCTATTTCCTGTAATATTTAAATCATAATTTTTATTATTGGTAGGGTAATTTTTGATTTTAGTAAATTCAAAAATATAATCTAAAGAAACATTATAATAATCACTTAATGTTATTAAATGCTTAAGGGGAATAGTAACATATTCTCTTTCATATTGTCCATATACTCTTTTATTTAAATTTAATAATTCAGATAAAAAGTATTGTTTTAAATCATTTTCTTCTCTTAAATCTTTTAATTTCTTCCCATACATATATAATTCACCAATTTAATTTTCTCACATAATTTTATTTAATAGTAAAAAGGAATAAAATATCTATATTTTTCTTGACAATTAAAATTTAAAAGATTATAATTTTAGTATAAGTTAGAAATTTCTAATATTATTGATAATTAGAAAAGAGGAAAGATAATTGAAATTAGAAAAGTTAAGAAAAGGAAATTTTATAAAAACTAGTGTTATAGTTTTAGTAGTTATAAGTGTATTTGGAGTTATATTTATAAATAAGAGTAAAGCAAAATATAGAGTAACACAAAGCATACAAGTAGTAAGTGGTGAAGTTAATTATAAAGTGCCTGATTTAAATGTATTAGCACTTTATAAGCAAAAAACTGAGGGAGATACTAGCGATGGTAATTACGAAAGTATAACAGATGTGCCTGCAAGTGGTTATAAAGTTAATACAGATAAAAGTTATTGTACTATTGTAGGTAATGATACTCAACTTAAAGATATACCAATGGAATATAAAGATGGTAGAGTAAGTATTAGCATAAAGAAGAAAGGGACTAAATGTTATGTATATTTAGATATATATGAACCTACATTATTAGACCAATTAAAAGAAAAAGTAAATAGTACAAGTGAGGGATGTCCTGCATATGAAGAAACACCATCAATAACTAGTATAGAAGATAAAAAAAGTTTATTATGTAAAGGAATAGACGACTTTGGAGATACATACTATTACAGAGGAGCAGTAACAAACAACTGGGTTAAGCTAGGAAATACATACTGGCGAATAATAAGAGTAAATGGAAACGGAAGCATAAGACTAATATATTCTGGAAGTGGTAATCCTGCTACAAGTGGAACTAGTACTCAAATAGGTACTTCTAAATATAATGCATCCTATCGCGGTGAAATTTATGTAAAATATATGGACGATAATATGAATAATAGTACTACGAATCCTAAAAATAGTAATATAAAACAGGTATTAGATGATTGGTATAAAACTAACTTAAAAAGTACATATGAAAGTATAATAGATGGAACTGCTGGTTTCTGTAATGATGCTGACAATGGTTCAACTTCTAGTAATACTCAACATTATAAGCCATATGATAGAATATTGATTAATAAGGAGCCAACATTTAAATGTGGGACACCTACAACAAATTTATTTACAACAAGTGATGGGACATATGGTAATCAAAAATTAACGAACCCAATAGGTTTAATTACTATTGATGAGGCAAATTTTGCGGGTGGAATTTGGGGTAAAGGCAATTCAAATAATTACTTATGTACTGGTCAAGAATACTGGACAATGTCGCCAAGCGAATGTCAGAACGGTTTTGCTCATATACTTAATATTTCTGGCGATGCCCGTTTCGGTATCTATGGAGCGGAGGATGCGTTTGGTGTTAGACCAGTAATAAACCTCAAAGCAGACACTCAATTTAAAGATGGCGGAGACGGTACTTCTACTAACCCATATACGGTTGTAATTTAATCTAACTTGCTTAAGTAGCTCTAATTCATACTTAAGCATATTAATAGTTGGAATACTCTTCCAACTTTTTTAATTAAAATAAAAACACTTATCTATATAGAATAGATAAATGCTTTTAATAATTATTTTAAGCACGACTTGAATATTTACCATCTTTAGTAGAAATAATTATTTTTTCTCCTTCATTAATAAATAATGGTACTTTTACAACATATCCAGTTTCTATTTTAGCATCTTTTTGAGCATTATTAGTAGTATTACCTTTAACGGCAGGTTCTGTTTCTATTACTTCATATTCAACTTTTTCTGGTAAAGTAATACCTAATATTTCTCCTTCATAATAATCAACTGTAATATCTAACCCCTCTTTAATAAATTTAATATCATCTTTTAAAGTTTTAGAATCTATTTCTACTTGTTCATATGTTTCATTATTCATAAACACATAATTATCCCCAGCAGCATATAAAAATTGCATAGGTGTTCTATCTACATGAGCTTTAGTAATCTTAATATTTGTATTATAAGTATCTTCTGTAATAGAACCAGTCCTTAAATTTTTTAATTTCATACGCACAAAAGCAGAGCCTTTACCAGGTTTAACGTGTTGAAACTCGACAATTTGATATAAATTATTATCCATGATAATAGTCATACCATTTTTAATATCATTTATATTAATATTCATATTTAATCCTCTTTCTTTGTAAAAATGCCAAATCTTTTCTTTCTTTTTAACCCAACTACTTTAGTTTGACTTTTAATGCTTACTTTATTACTCATTACCGCGATAATTGGTGTATTATAATTTGTTCTTATTAAGCGATAGCTTCTCCCCCGCATAAAAAATTCTCCTCACTACTTCTTTTCTTTAACTATTTGATGTTTATGACAAGTTTTACAATACTTCTTAACTTCAAGACGGTCAGGAGTATTCTTTTTATTTTTACTTGTACATCTAAGTTCTTCACCACATACAGTACACTTTAAAGTTACATAATTTCTATTTTCATTTTTGGCCATAAAAGCACCTCCTTTATAAAAAGTCTAGTTGTATTATAGCAAAAATTTTTTAGTTTGAAAAGAGATAATCATTAATTCCTCTAGCAATTAAGCGATTTATACCTGATTGATAGCTACTTTTACCATTTAAATTAGCAGTATTAGGACTTATAACCACGATAGAATACTTAGGATTATCAAATGGAGCATACATAATAAATGTATTACTAATAACATAAGCATCAAGTGTGCCATTATAATCAGTATCTATATAAGATTCACTAGTACCAGTTTTACCCGCGGCATTTATTTTAGGATTTGCATACCAATAACCTGTACCACTTTTCATAACTTCTTTAAATCCAGCTTGAATTCTTTTTAAATATTTATCTTCTAAATCTATTTTATTTAAAAGAGTTTTTTTATTTTCAAATATTATTTTATCTTTATTCTTTACACTATTTAAAATATTTAATTTATATCTATTACCATCACTTGCAATAGTATTAATATATTGTAATAAAGAAGTTGGAGTATATAAGTCATATTGACCTATTGCTAAATTCATTAATAAATCGGGGGCAATTTTTTCTCCTTTAAGTCCTGTTGTTTCATTAGGTAAATCTATACCTGTAATAGTTCCTAAACCAAATTTTGCAAAAGTATCACGATATTTATTAAAATCATTAATTGTTACAGGAGCTTCCATATTATATTTATATTTATAACCAGCAACTTTTAGAGCTGTTACAAACTGATAATAATTAGAACTTAAAGCAAGAGCCTGTATGTCATTAATGCGTCCTAATTTAGTCCAAGAACATTTTGCAGGAATATTTGCTAATTTAACACAACTATCAGTCATAGTAGTTCCTATATCTATAGCTTTATTTTGATATCCTACTGTCATTGATGCTCCCTTTACAACTGAACCTACTGTATAAGCATTTTTAATCATATTAATACTAATATCCTGAAAACTAACAGTTTTGTTATTTGTAATCATTCTAAGACCCACCATAGCTTTTATAGCACCTGTTTTAGGTTCACTTACTAAAGCAAAAGATTCTTTATAATATTCTGTATTAGGTAAACTTCTATTTTTTAACATTTCTTTTTTAATTATATTTTCTATTTCTAAAACCATATTAATATCTATTTCTAATATTAAGTCATTACCTTTTTTAGCATTATTTACTAAAACTAAATTATCATTTTCTAATTTATATAAAGCTTTTTCTCCTTTTAAATACTCTTCATAATATTCTTCTAGACCACTTATACCTACCCTATCAGTAAGAGTATAACCATCATTTAATAAATACTTTTTTTCTTCGGGGAGAGTACTGCTAATAGTTCCTAAAACTGTTTTTAAAGTATCGCCAAAAGGAAATGTTCTTTCCCAGAAAAGTTCGCCAAAAACTCCTGGTAAATTAGCCTCTAAAATTTTGGCATAGGCATCATCATCAACATCTTTAATTAATACTTTATTATCATAATAATAACCTTTATTCATTAAATAATAAAAGTAAGAACTATATTTTTCTTCTTCTGTTAATTTATTTAATAATTCATCGGTAATTCTTTCTTTTTTTCTTTCTAATAAACTACTTTTAGATAATTTTCTTTTTTTATATAATTCTAATTCATAATCACTTATTAGAGAATTACCTATCTTGGGATATAATACTAAAAAATAATCTTTTAAGACATTTTCATCATAACTATATTTATAATTAGTAAGTTCTACTAGTCTTTTTGCAATTTCTATTTCTTCTTCTACTCCTATATTACTTTTTTTATGATATAAAATAGTATTAATTCCTATATTATCTACTAAAACTTGACCATTAATATCTAATATTCTTCCTCTTGGAGAAGATGCCCCATATACATAATTTTCACTTAAAAGAATATATTTATTTAAATAATAATCATGCTTAAAGTACGCGATATATATTGTACGTGCTATAAATAAACTAAATATTAAAATAATAATAGTACATATAAAATAAAACTTCTTAGGCATAATATTTCACCATTATTAGTATTCTTTTTTTAATGTTTTTCATACAATATTATAGGAGTGAAAGTATTATGTATAATTTAATTCTTAAAGTTATGAATAGACTTACTAAAGAAGATGTAGAAAACTTTGCTATAAGTAAAAATATTAATTTAACAAATGAAGAACTCGCTTTTACTTATGATTTTATAAAAAAGAATTGGGAGCAAGTATTAAATAATCCTAATTTGTTAAATTTAGACCGCTATAAAGATAAATTTAGTGAAGAAAATTTTATTAAAATAAAAAAATTATTTAATGAATATAGCTCTCGCTTTAAGAATATCTTAAATTAATTATTTTTGATATTCTTTTCTTATATCATTAAATAAATTAGGATTAAATTTTCCTTTTTTTAACATTTCTATTTCATATTTATATGGAGGGTATAATCTTTCTTTATCGTTATCATTATTACCTATAAAAGGTGTTTCAAGTATTTTAGGAACATCTTTTAATAATTCATGATTAACTATTTTAAGTAAATTATCAAAACCTATAGTACCATACCCAATATTCGCGTGCCTATCTTTATGAGAATTAATAATATTTTTGCTATCATTAATATGAATACATTTAATATATTTAAGCCCTATAATATTATTAAAATCATCTAAATATTTATTAAAATCACTCATATCAAACCCAGCATCATTTAAATGACAAGTATCAAGACAAACTCCAATTCTAGATTTATCTTCTACTCCATCAATAAGGTATTTAATTTCCTCTAAAGTAGTTCCAAGTTCTGTTCCCTTCCCAGCCATAGTTTCTAGAAGAATGATTGTTTTTGACTCTTTACTTATTATTTTATTTAAAGCATAAATAATATTATCTAAAGCTTTTTTTCTTTCTATTCCAACACTAGAACCCGGGTGTAAAACTAAATATTTTACTCCTAGATCATCACATCTTAATAGTTCATTTTTTAAAAAATTAATACTAAAATCATATTTACTTAAATCTTTATTATTAGCTAAATTAACTATATAAGGAGCATGGCATATAACATTATTAATATCAATATTATTATCTTTCATTAATTCTAAAGCTTTGTTAGTTAAATTTTTATCTATATTTTTGCGAATTGTATTTTGAGGTGCTCCTGTATAAAACATAAAAGTATTAGCACCATAAGAACAAGATTCTTTAACACTTCCTAATAGTTGTTCATTTCCAAATGAAACATGAGAACCAATAATCATTTTTTACCACCTAAAAAGTTAAGTAATCCTACTCAACTTCACAACTAGCAGATGCATCATCTGATGAGTCTATTACATCTTTACTTGTTACATCAGGACTTTTCCCTATAACAGCATTAGTTCCATTAGATAGCCATATTTTATAGGTATATTTACCATCACCAGTACTTTCGATTAAAAAACTACCAGCATAAGCTTCGTCATTTTTTTCGATTATTCCCGAATTAATAACATCATCATAAGAATAACATTTAGTTCCACTTAAAGATTCTCTAACATATAAGTTTTGCGCAGCCATCATAAATTTGTTAGCTTCAGTTGCCAAGACTTGCTTTTTAGCTTCACTCATCATAGGCACAACGGCATTAGATGCAATTAATACTACAACAGATAAAATAACTATAACACTTAATAACTCTACTAAAGTAAAACCTTTTTTATTATTCATTCCATTCACCTTCTAAATTAATTATATCAAAAATATTTGTTTAGTCAATAATTAAAGTAAAAGTGAGAGTAAAAAATAGCAAAAAAATTATCACCAAACTGATAATCTCTTTCTATAAATTATATTTTTTTATTTACTCTATTATTATATGTCAAATTATTATATAAAAACTATAATAAATACTCTTTAAAAAAATGCAAAATTCTAATTTATAGTGAATATTTAAAGTAAATCTAAACTATTTTCTTCTAAAAGAAAATTATATAGTCCTATCGTAGTAATACCATTT
Organism: uncultured Bacilli bacterium; assembly: GCA_947626695.1. Classification (GTDB taxonomy): domain Bacteria; phylum Bacillota_I; class Bacilli_A; order RF39; family UBA660; genus Caccenecus. Next base: position 11,563 of record CANQTE010000029.1, read on the forward strand.
TCGTCTTTTCTTGGTTTAATATTATTTCTAACTATAACTATTTTTTTAAATGAATCTTTAATATTATTTAAAGAATTTGTTTCTTGCTTTAACTTTTCTATATTATCAATTGAAAATGCTGATTGAATATAATATTTATTACTTCCTCTCATTGCGATAAAGTCAATTTCATAATTTTTTAAAATTCTTTTCCCTTTTTTGTCATAATCATAAACATTTACTATTCCAATATCTATTCTATAACCTCTTAACTTTAACTCATTATAAATTATGTTTTCCATGACATGGTTTTCTTCTGTTTGTCTAAAATTTAACCTAGCATTTCTAAGTCCTATATCTTCAAGATAGTATTTATAAGGTGAATTAATATATTTTTTTCCTTTTATATCATATCTTTGAACTTTACTTAATAAGAAGGCATCTTCTAAATATTCAATATATCTATTTATTGTTTTATCACTTATTTTACTTCCTTTGGTGCTAAAAAATACTTTGGAAAGTTTTAGAGGATTGGTTAAAGAGCCAATATCAGAAGATAATATATTTAATAATTCGTCTAGTTCTGTTCTATTTTTTATATCATGTCTTTCTAATATATCTGATATATATACTTTATCAAATAGCCCTTTTAAATAATCAGCTTTTTTTGAAGCATCTTTATATGAAAGAACAAGTGGCATACCACCATAATTAAAATATTCGTCCCAAGCTTCGTCAACTGTTCCATCAAATACTGAAAAAAACTCTTTAAATGATAAGGGGTGAACTTGTATTTCGTCGCCGTGGCCTCTAAATTCTGTAATGACATCTTTTGAGAGCAATTTTGAATTACTACCTGTTACATAAACATCAACATTTTTAATATGTAATAAACTATTTAAAACTTCTTCAAATCTTTTTAAATATTGAATTTCATCTAAGAATATATAATATAAGTTATTATCTTTAATACATTTTTTTAAAAAATCTAACATTTCATAAGGGTCTCGTAATTTTTCATTTGTTAAATCATCTAAAGCTATTGTTATAATATGAGAACTGTCTATTCCTTTTTCTATTAAATAATCATAAAACAAGTTAAATAATAAGTATGATTTACCACATCTTTTAAGTCCCGTGATAACTTTAATCAAACCATTATTTTCTCTTGCTTTTAATTGTTCTAAGTAATAATCACGTTTTATAGCCATAATATTTACCTTACTTTCTAGGAAAATTTTATAATTTATTTTAGTTTATGGCAATGCCTTTATGACGAAATTCTTTGCAAATGCAAAAAAATTCGTCATAGAATATATATTTGTAATTAAATTTCTTTGTTTAATTCATTAAAAATAATATGGTCTATAGTAATTTGATTATTTTTTACAACCTCTTTTAAAAATTTTGGACGAACATCATACTTATCTAATTCATTAATATTAACCCACTTGAAATCTAATTTAATATTGTGTCCTTTATCATTTTCAATTAAACAATAATCATTATATTTGGCATTTTCTTTATTAAGTGGTTTTAATAGATAGTAAAAACATAGCTCGTGCATCTTTTCATTATATTTATTAACAAAAAAATTTTCTACTACTCCCAAATATTTTACAATTTTCAATTTAAATCCTAGTTCTTCTTCCATTTCTCGACATATAGCTTGTTCTGTTGTTTCTCCAAGTTCTACATAACCTCCTGGTAAACATAAAAAACCACTGTTGTCCATATCAACTAATAATAGTTTATTATCATTTATAACAATTCCTGATACTCTAAATTTAAAATTATAATTATCTGTCTTTATTTTAATACTTTCTCTCATAATTCACCTTTAATATATTTATTTTCAATTTATTTATTAAATACTGCAAACAATTTTATAAGCTATAACCTAATTTTTCTAATTCCATAATAGCTATTGCAGATAGATTATCTTTAGTTAATTTTTCTATTTCAAAAAATTCTGCCCCCAAAGAATCGTCATTTATTTTGTTAATTTCCATTTCTTTTTTTATTTTATTATTAAAATCTATTATTTTATAAAATATTCCTATATGATGTACTTTAATTGTTTCACGTTCCCAAAGCCAATCAAATACAACAGAATTAGCATCAAATAATTCGGCATTAATTACTTCAATACCTACCGCGATTATAGCATCTAGATTGTAAAATTCTATATTTCTTTTAAATTTACGAGTTCCCTCTTTTTGAACTACCGAGAAAATCTTGGTAGTTGTGTTTTTATCAAATTCCTTATCTAAAAAAATATTTTTTATATGTAGTTCTATGTTATCTTTAAAAAATAATATGTTCTATAGTAATTGATTTTTGAGAGCTTATGCGATAACCTATAGCATTTATAACATTAAAATTATAAAATCTATATTTCTTTTAAATTTACGAATTCCTTATTTTTGAACTATTTCCATTTAGGAAATAGTTGAATTTTTTTACAATTATTTTTTTCATATATGTTATTTAAATATTTATATCAAACAATTAAGCCATATTGTTTCGTTTTTTAAAGTATAAATTATATTTGCATTTTTATGAAGTAGTACTTCATAAAGTGTGTTTAAAAAAGAGCAAAATCACTCTTTAAAACATTAATATATTATCAATATAATCTTTTAATTCTTCTATTTTTAAAGTTACTTGTTCCATAGTATCGCGATTTCTTACCGTTACAGTTCCATTATTGATTGTTTCATCATCAATAGTTATACAAAGAGGGGTACCTATCGCATCACTTCTACGATATCTTTTTCCTATTGAACCAGCACTATCTATACTACACATAAAATATTTAGATAATTCGCCATATAAGTCCATTGCTTTATCTCCATGAACTTTTTTTATTAATGGTAGTATTGTTACCTTTATTGGGGCTAAAGCAGGATGTATTTTAAGAATTTGTCTTTCTTCACCATTTTCTAATGTTTCTTTTTTATAAGCATCTGCTAAAATAGCGTATAATAATCTATCTAAGCCTACACTAGGTTCCACTACATAAGGTAAATATCTTTCATTAGTATCAGGGTCTAAATATCTTAAATCAGCTTTAGAATGCTCGCTATGGACAGTTAAATCATAATCTGTTCTATCGGCAATACCCCAAAGTTCTCCCCAACCCATAGGAAATTTATATTCTATGTCCGTTGTTGCTTTACTATAAAAACTTAATTCTTCTTTGGCATGGTCTCTATATCTTAAATTTTCTTTATCTATTCCTAATGACTTTAAAAAGTCTAAGCAAAAACTTTTCCAGTATCCAAACCACTCTAAATCATCATTAGGCTTACAGAAAAATTCTAATTCCATTTGTTCAAATTCACGTGTTCGAAATATAAAATTACCGGGTGTTATTTCATTTCTAAAACTTTTACCTGTTTGACATATTCCAAAAGGAAGTTTAAGTCTCATACTTCTTAAAACGTTACCAAAATTAACAAATATACCCTGAGCAGTTTCTCCTCTTAGATAAACTTTAGATTTAGCATCTTCTGTTACTCCCATATTAGTTTCAAATAATAAATTAAATTTTCGAATAGAAGTAAAATCATTTTTACCACATTTAGGACAACAGACATTGTTATCTTTTAAATATTTTTCTAATTCTTCGTTACTTAAGCCATCACCTGTTATTTCACCTTTTGAATGTTCTTCAACTAATTTGTCCGCTCTAAAACGAGATTTACAAGCTTTGCAATCTACTAGAGGGTCATTAAAATTAGTTACATGACCACTTGCAACCCATACTTCAGGATTCATTAAAATAGCACTATCAAGTCCATAATTATAAGGATTTTCTTGCACAAACTTTTTCCACCAAGCACGTCTAATATTTTCTTTTAATTCACGGCCTAAAGGTCCATAATCCCAAGTGTTAGCAAGCCCTCCATAGATTTCACTTCCTTGAAAGATAAAACCATATTGTTTACAATAATTTACTAATTCTTCTTGTGTTAAATTTTCCATAATCAATTCTCCTTCATAAAAAAACTCTAAAAGAATATATAGGGACGCATACTTGCGCGGTTCCACCCTATTTATTTCCTTTAGAGAAATCACCTTTATTTTTTATATAGCTCCAGATTTGCCAAGTCCATCATCGCTTTTATGTATTATATTATAAGATAAAATGAGAGATTTAGCAAGTATTAATTTATTATTCTGGTTTAATTTATTATATAAAGTTGGAGATAAATAAGGGTTTAAAGCTTTTATTTCATATGTTATATTTTTATTTTTAAATGCTTAATATTACTAATAAATTTATTTTATTTTTTTATTACCTTCTATTTCTTTTTTATTATCAATATATTGATAGTTTAATTTGTTTTTACTAGTAACAACTGATTCTCCGAGTAAATTTTCAATTTCATTTCTTGTATTTTTAGCAACTTCTCCACCGGTATGAGCAACTTTTAAATTTTCTTCTAGTCCTTTAGGTTTAGTTTTCTTGGCTAATCTTTTTGTTACTTCTTCACTTATATCGGTTAGAGATGCTTCTATATTGTCCATATTATCACGGAGAGATTCTTTACGAAGTCCTTTATATTCCTTGTACTCTTTAGCGGTCATTCCCGACCAAGTTTTATAAATTTCATTAGTTAATATAGCAAATTCTTTACTTTCAGTAATACCATTTTCTTTCCATACATCAGTAAGTTCTTTTCTATCTTGAATACTTTGCAGTCTTTTAGTAATCCATTTTTCTTCATAACCTTTTGTTCTATATAAATCAATAGACCTTTGAACTGCGATAGATGGGTCAAATACTTCGTCAATTCTTTCACGACCAAGCTTTGCTAGCCATCTTTTGATAAGTTCTCTCTTTAGGCCAAAATGACACTATTTATTTTTTAAATCTATATGTAAATTTAGTTCTTCTTCAGTTGGTAATTCTTTTAAAATTTCAG
>CANQTE010000030.1 GCA_947626695.1 uncultured Bacilli bacterium
ATTTTTCATAAATCCTTATTTTATAAGGGTTTGCGAGATTATTTACCACAACAGTTTTTGTATTTCTTCCCACTTCCGCATGGACATGGGTCATTTCTTCCCACTTTATTAACTCTCTTTGGTGCTAACTTTTCTTTTTCCTTACCATCATTAGCCTGTCCATCCAAAGTCTGTTTTCTCGTAATATTTTGCCTAATCTCCGCATTAAGTAAAAATGTTGCAATTTGATTATCTATTCTTGTTAAAAATTCTTCAAATAATTGAAAACCTTCCATTGTATAAGCTTGAACTGGATTAACCTGTCCATACCCACGAAGTCCAATACCTTCTTTTAAATGTTCCATCGCTGACATATGGTCAACCCAATTAGAATCAATTACTCTAAGAGTTATTGCTTTCTCAAAATCATCACTTACAGGAACATCTTTAATCTTTTCTTCATAATCATTAATTACTAAATCTTGAATAAATTTAACTGTATCTTCATCACTTAAATCTTTAACATCAACAAACTTTAAATCTGTCTTTTTCAAAAAATTATTATTAACATATTCAACTATCTCATCTTTATCAGATTCCGTTAAATAATTTTCTGGTGCTAAATGTGCTTCACATAAATCAGCAATAACATTTTTAAAAGTTTCAACAACTCTATCATGAATAGAATCCATATCTAAAACTTCATTACGTCTTGCATAAATAATTTCTCTTTGTTCATTTAAAACATTATCATAATCAAGTAAACTTTTTCTAATATCATAGTTATTTCCTTCAACTTTCTTCTGTGCTGATTCAATAGAACGTGTTAAAGTTTTACTCCTAATTGCTTGGTCATCCATTCCTAAATTTTGTAACATACCTTTAATTCTATCTGTTCCAAAACGACGCATTAAATCATCTTCAAAAGATACAAAAAATTGACTCATACCAGGGTCTCCTTGACGACCCGCTCTACCTCTTAACTGATTATCAATTCTTCTTGATTCATGACGTTCTGTTCCAATAACACAAAGGCCTCCAAGTTCTCTTACTCCCTCACCAAGCTTAATATCTGTTCCACGACCAGCCATATTAGTTGCCAAAGTAATAGAACCTTTTTCACCTGCCTTAGCAATTATTTCTGCTTCTCTTTCATGACTTTTAGCATTTAATACTTCATGTTTTAATCCAGCCTTAGTAAGTAATCCACTTAAATATTCGTTAGCTTCAACACTTATCGTACCAATTAAAACCGGTCTACCAGTTGCATTTATTTCTTTAACTGTATTTACTATTGCTTTATATTTAGCATTACTTGTCGCATACACTAAATCTGCTAAATCTTCTCTTATAACAGGCTTATTAGTAGGTATCTGTATAACATACATATTATAAATACTTCTAAACTCTTCTTCTTCTGTTTTCGCGGTCCCAGTCATACCAGAAAGTTTATTATACATTCTAAATAAATTTTGGAAAGTAATCGTGGCCATAGTTTTAGTTTCTGTATTAATAGTTACACCTTCTTTAGCTTCAATTGCTTGATGTAATCCTTCACTAAATTGCCTTCCTTGCATAAGTCTACCTGTAAATTGGTCAACTATAATAACTTCGTCATCTTGTACTACATAATCAACATCTCTTTTAAAACCATAATTAGCTTTTAAAGCCTGATTTAAATGATGTACTAATGCTGTATTATCTAAATCATATAAATTTTTTAATTTAAATATTTCTTCAATCTTTTTGCTTCCCTCTTCAGTTAATGAAACACTCTTAGTTTTTGCATCTACTACATAATCTGTTTCTTCCTTTAATCTTTTTACAGCTCTATCTGCATCTACATATAAATTATTAGAATTAAATCTTCCCCCAGAAATAATTAATGGTGTTCTTGCCTCATCAATTAAAATTGAATCAACTTCGTCAACTATACAAAAATTAAGTGGTCTTTGTACTCTAAGAGAACTTTGAACTACCATATTATCTCTCAAATAATCAAATCCAATTTCATTATTAGTAGAATATAAAATATCAGCATTATAAGCTTCTTGTTTCTCTTTTAAAGATAATTCTCTCATATTAAGACCAACACTTAAACCTAAAAAGCGATATATATTTCCCATCCATTCCGAATCACGACGTGCTAAAAATTCATTAGCCGTTACAATATGAACTCCAAGTCCTGTTAAAGCATTTAAATATGTTGGCATAGTCTCAGTTAAAGTTTTACCTTCACCAGTTTTCATCTCGGCAATATTACCAAAATGAATTGCTAAGCCCCCTAATACTTGCACATAATATGGCTTTTCCCCAATAACTCTATAAGCTGCCTCTCTTGCCACTGCAAAAGCAGGTACTATTAAATCATCAAGTGTTTCTCCTTTTTCTAGCCTTTCTTTAAATTCATTAGTTTTATTCTTAAGTTCTTCGTCACTTAATTTAGACATCTCACCATCAAGTTCCATAATTTTATCTGCTATTTTTTCAAATCTTTTTAACTCTTTATATTCGGTATCAAATATTTTACGTAAAAATCCCATGTAATTCACCTTCCATAACAAAGATTATATCATATCTTTCATTTTAGTACAAATAATTTTAATCTAAAAGAAAAAAAGCTTACGATATTTCTCTTAAAAATCAATAATTTTACTTTCTTCTCTTTTTCTGTATCTAATGTTTAAGCAAAATTCACTTTAAAACAATAAAACACTAAATAATTGTTAGTAACTATATAACTTATTAACATTTTTCTTAAGAAAAAACGACTATCTCTAGTCATTATTTAACATTAATAATTCCAAAGTTGCCATCTTTTCTTTTATACATTACTGATACACATTCTTCATCTACATTTTTAAATACAAAGAAATCATGATTTAATAAATTCATTTGTAATATTGCCTCTTCTTCGTCCATTGGTTTAGTATCAATAGTTTTTCTCTTAACTATATTAGTTACTTCTTCTTCATCATCTTGTGTTTCAAAATCAGTATTAATATCCAGTTTAATTAAATTCTTATACTTAGTATCTAATTTAGTTTTATTTTTTCTTATTTGTCTTTCTAGTTTATCTACAACTAAATCAATCGCTGCATATAAATCATTTTGCACTTCTTCTGCTCTTAAAGTAAACTTATTAGTCGGAACTGTGACCTCAACTTTTTCTTCTTTGTTTTTAACTCTAATAATTACTTGTGCTTTAACTTTTTTAGAACTATCAAAGTATTTGTCTAATCTCCCTAGCTTTTCTGTTACATAATCTTTTATTGCTTTAGTAACAGTAATCTTATCCCCTCTTATTTGAATCTCCATAAAATCACCTAACCTTTAATTAATTATAACATACTTTATTAAAAAAACAAACTACTAATCTAAATAGTAGTAAGTTCTTTTTCACATACATCAATTGCTTGTAATCCTTTAGAAGTTTCAATAAGCTTAAAATCAACAGTTGCTCCTTCTTTTAAAGTCTTATAGCCTTCTTTAATTATGGCTGAATAATGGACAAAGATATCTTCTAAATCTTCATATTCTATGAAACCATATCCTTTTTCATTATTAAACCATTTAACTTTTCCTTGCATTATCACACCCAACCTTTCCTCTTGCTAAAATAACATACAAGACCCCCAAAACTCAAATAAAATTAAAGCATACCCAAGATACCATATTTAATTATAATTTTAAATATCTTAGTCTAAAAATATCATTTATCTGTTTAAAATGTAAAATATTCTTACTTAAACTATAAAAATAATTTTTTAATTCCTCTAAAAAAATTCTTTAAACAAAACACCTATTCTAATATTTAAAAATACATTATACTTTTAGTGTGTTAAAGGAAGATAAAATGAAAGAAAAATTTATTAATAACTCTCTTGCATTTATAAATAAATATCAAGACTGTAATGATTTAACTATCATAAAATTAAAATATGGTTTAGAAGGTATATATATTCATTTTTTTAAATTATTAGTAGTAATAAGTATTTCTCTTATTACAAATACATTTTTAGAAACATCTCTATTTCTATTATTTTATATCTTTATTAGAACATTTAGTCATGGAATTCACGCGAAAAGTAGTATCGCATGTTGGATATCTACCATATTAGTTTATAATATTTTACCTATAATAACTAAAAATATTATTATACCTAAATATATATGTTTTATAGTTATTATAATAAGTTTTATAAATTTTAGTTTATTTGCACCTGCTGATACTCCTAAAAAGCCTTTAATTCATAAGAAAACTCGTCTTAAATGTAAATTATTAAGCTTACTTATTATTACAATTTTTTCTTTAATTATTAGTTTAAATAATAATTCTCTTATTAATAATGCTATTATATATTCTTTAATTATTCAAAATATCTTAATTAACCCTTTAACTTATAAATTAACTAACACTCCATTTAATAATTATAAAAATTATAAAAGTGGTTTAAATAATTAATATATATATTTAAACAAAAGAAGGAGGTCAAAGAATGGAATTTATAGCTAACATACTAAGTAATTTAGCAATAAGTGCATCAAGCGAAAACCGTTGTGCATGGTTCTTCTATGATGAACCAACTTATCCTAAAGAACTATTAAAGTAGACTACTAATCTAGTCTCTTTTTTACTTTTATCTCTGTTTCAAAAACATCATTAATAATCTTAACACTAAGTTTAACTTCATTATTTCTAAACGCTGAAAATAAACCTAAGCCTCTTTTTAAACCTTTCGTGGAATAATTCTTTATTCCTAAATCATCCACACTTAAATTATCAGAAAAAGTATTTTTAACTGTTATTAATATTTCTTTATTCATTTCACTTAAAGTAATAATTAATATTTTCTTTTTACTTTTAATTGTTGCTTCTATCGCATTATCTAATACTATTACTAATTTTTCTAATAATACATTATATTTTCTTGGTGTAAGTACTTTAAATACATCATAATTAATGTTATTTTCCATCTTAACATTAAGTATTGCAATATAAGGATAAAGTTTCTCATAAATAATACCATTAAGTCCATAAGGAATAACTTTAATCTTATTCGCAAATTTATTATATCTTTTATTTGTATAAAGTAAATCATCAATTAATAATCTTGCCTTTTTATTTGCTACTGATTTTATACTTAATAATTTAGCATTTAAATTATGTCTAAATACTCTATTTTCATCTTCCATCTTCATATAAAATTCATTATTAGCTTTTAAAGTATCTAAAAATATCACATTTTCTTCTTCATTTATTTTCATTTCAAAAAGACTAATTAAAGCAAATGATACACTTACAATAAGTAATATTAATAATAAATCTGTACTTAAATTTTGAAGATTAAGAAATAATATAGCACCCATTAAAAAATCAAAAAGAGAAAATGCAATAAGTGAAATATCTAAATATTTAATTTTCATAATTTTAAAATATAATTTATTAGTAAAATTTTTAAATCTCTTCCAAAATGTTAAACCAAAAATAATTAAATACATAACTACTGTTGATAAACACTGAAAAACATAACTATAAATATCAAATGGATAAAATATATTAAGTAAAGATACTACTCCCATGACCATCATATCTATCAAAAAGCCATATAACCAAATAATAACTAAATAACATAGTAACTCTCTTAATCTCTTTTTATTTAATAAAGTAAACATAATTGGAAAATATATAAAATAAAAAAGAGAGCTTAAAAAATTAATATCATAATATTTAATTATCGTTGATGAAATTACTCCAAATAAATATACTAAAATAATTTTTAAATCTATTGCTTTCTTTGCATCTGTAAATTTATAATATAAAAATGAAATACTAAAAGTTGCTAAGAAATAAACACCTAACCATAATATAAACTTATTCATTAGGAAACTCCTTCTTAAACTTTTTAGAAAGTAAAAACTCTTTTCTTCCATTATCTAAAACAAAATAACCCTCTTTAAAATTCTTTTCTTGTATTCTTGTTTTATTAACTATACAAGACCTATGACATTGCACAAATCTTTTATCTAAATATGTAAGAATTTCTTTAATACTTAAACTTACTTTATATTTGTTATTATCTGTAACTATAACAAGCTTTCTCTCTTCTGTATCTCTATAAATATATAATATTGCTCTATAATAAATACTTAATTCAACATTATTCGCTTTATATAAAAACATTTCATTATCAAAATTTCTTTTTAATATCTCTGTTATATCTTTTTTAAATCTTTTATCAAACTCATGAAATTTTTCAATAAAATCAAATATTTTATAAACCGTTCTATGTGCACTTTCAAACATCTCATCATGATTAGTAATAAAAATTATCTCACTTTGCCAGTCAACTTCTCTAATAAGTTTTGCAACACTTATTCCACTTACCTTATTTCCAAGTTGAATATCAAGCACATAAATTTTTCTTACATCTGTATTTTGAATTTCCTTCTTAAGTTCTGCATCAACCTTTGAAAAGCACCTAATCTCTTTATCTTCTTTCACAAATTCCTCTAAAAGAAACGCTAAATGCTTTAATTCCCCTGCATCATCATCTACTAATATAAACTTTACCATAATATCTACTCTCCCACTCAAGTTTACTACTAGTAATTATAATATAAACATCTGATAAAGTCAAAAGAAATATGAAGTATTACATCTTATTTTTTTACTTTGAGTAAACTTTCTATAATATACCTCTCTTTATTATCTAAATAATATATATTTAGCCCTCTAATCCTTATTTTAGTAATTTTCTCATTAGTTCCAAATAAAATAACATCTTTTTTTAAGCTATCTTTAAAATATTCTATTATTTTCTCTATATTTTTATAATATGTAAAATTTAAATATAACCCTTTATCAAAATTAATAACCATATAATTATCATTTATCTCTATATATGAAAAAAACTCTTTAAAATATTCCTTTATATTTAAAAACTTTACTTTAATAAAACCCATCTCTAAAAAAAGATTTTCTAAAAAATATAAATCACTAATCGAATAAAAAGATTCTTTTACTATATTTATTTTATCACCAAGTAATTTCCCTTTAATCTTATTATTTTTAACTTCTCTTAAAAACTCAAAAATAAACTTTTCTCTGTTTACTATAAACCCATCTTTAATACTCATAAATTTTAAACTTAAAACTTTTTCTTTATATATTATATTAATATTATCATTTACTATATAAATTATCATTTCCTTCAAAAAAAACACTCCCTTTAAAAAAAATTAATTATTTTAAAATTAATTTAATTTACTAATATCCCATTTATAAAAATCTTCTGGATTAATTAAACTTCCCTTATAATAAACTTCAAATAATAAATTATAATTTTTACTACTTATACTATTAATTCCACTTTTTCCAATAACTTCTCCTTGTAATAAAGTATCTCCAACTTTAACATTAACTTCACTTAAACTATAATAAACACCTCTTAAATCAGGAGTATATTCTATTTCTACAACCGTCCCTAAAATATCATCTTTTTTAATATTTAAGACTTTACCATCAAGCACTGTAACAACATCAAAAGAATTATCACTAGTATATAAAATTCCTGTATTTTTCATATAAGTATTTTGATAATAAATTAATGCTTTTTCTTGTTCCTCAGGACTACTATTTACATCATAAAATGGACTAGCAATCTCTACTTCTCCCCCATAAGGCTTTATTATAAGTGTTGGTGTGCTTCCCACCTCACTTACAACCGGGACAGTATTATTATTTAATATTCCAATCGAATATAAATAACTTGGATTACTCTTAACTAGAGTACTAACTAAACTAACTGCCCCAAAAACAACCATTAAAATAATTACATACAAAGCTGGAAGTACATATCCTTTAAGTTTTCTTTTTTTCATATTTACTCAAAACCTTTCTCACTATTAAAGTGAGCAATTTTTTTAATTTTATACTTAAATTTTATTAAGCTCTGTATTTATATAATAATGTTTTAATATATCTTGATAATTATAACCACTTGAAGCCATACCTTGTGCTCCATATTGGCTCATACCTACACTATGTCCAAACCCATAAGTATTAACTTTAATTTTATCTCCTAAATCTATAATTTCAAAATCTGTTGATTTAAGACTTAACTTATTAAATATATCTAAACCTGTAAACTTTTTACCATTAATCGTTATTTCTCTAACATAATTATTATCACTTCTAACTATATTACTTATATTTATTGTATTACAGCTAATATTTAAACAAGAACAAAAAGTACTCTTAGCCATTATTGCACTAGATGAATAAGCATTATAATTTTTATCCCATAAAGAATCTACACTTTTAAGATATGCTTTATCATCATTAAAAACTGTTGCTCCATCATCAGTATAACCATTAGAAATTGCAAAATAATAAGCAATAATAACCTCATCATTATAAGTAAGTATTTCTCCCTCTGTTTCTAAAACAGCTCTCTTAACTCTATTATAGTAATAATCAAAATCACTTCCCCACTTTTTTTTCATATCATCTATACTTAAATAAACTTGGTCACTTACACTTGTTGCAAGAACATAATTTTTAATATTTTTCATTTTATATAACGCATAAGTCCGCGCGGCAACTGCTTGTGCCTTTAAAGCTTCTTCATTAAATGAAGCCGGCATTTCTCCTGCAACAACCCCAATAATATAATCTTCTAAATCCATATAATAAGCATTACTCTTATCTTTATTATTACTAATTAATACTTGTGCATTACTTTTAGATACATCATTAATTTGCCACTCTAAACTGTAATTTTTCCCCATACTTAAAACAGGTGTATCTTCCTCTTCTTTATAACTACTAATTGCAATCGGTAATATTATTACTATTACTAAAACCAAAAATCTATTCATTAGTCCTCCTATATACTAAATAATATGAAGTGCTAAATAAAATTATTTATACAAAAATTTTTAAAAAAGAAAAAATATCTCATGTACATTTTTATCTACATAAGTTATAATATATTTAGAATAAGAGGGATATATATATGAAACAAACATTAAAAAATATGTTCATCAAAGATAAACGTGTTATTATTCGTTGTGATTTTAATGTACCAATAAAAGGTGGTAATGTCCTAGATGATACAAAAATAGTTAAAAGCTTAAAAACTCTTAATTACTTATTAGAAAATAATTGTAAAGTTATTATTATAAGTCATTTAGGACGTATTAAAACTGAAGAAGATAAAAAAGATAATTCTTTATTACCAGTTAAAAATACTTTAGAAAACTTACTTAATACTAATATTTTATTTGAAAAAGATATATTATCAGAAGAAACTAAAAATAAAGCTTTAAATTTAAAACCTAAAGAAGTAATGCTCTTAGAAAATATTCGTTTTTTAGATGTACCTAATAAATTAGAATCTACATTAAATGAAGAAACCGCCAAAAAACTTGCCTCTTTAGGAGAAGTATTCGTTTTAGAAGCTTTTGCAAGTGCTCATAGAAATCATACTAGTGTTGTAGGTATTGCTAAATATTTACCTAATTGTATAGGTTTCTTATTTGAAGAAGAATTAAATATGTTAAATAATTATATTTTAGAACCAGTTAAACCTTTTACAGTTCTAATGGGTGGTGCTAAAGTAGATGATAAACTAGAAATTATTAAAAGCTTATTACCTAAATGTGATTATCTTTTAGTAAGTGGCGGTATTGCTAACTCATTTTTATCTACTCTAGGCTTAAATGTTGGCGCTTCTCTAAAAACTGAAAATAAAACTATCATTGAAGAATTAAAAACACTTATGCTTGAATATAAAGAAAAATTTGCTTTTCCCCTAGACGCAATCGTGGAGACAACCTACGATAATAAACCATCTCTAAAAGCTATAAATAAAATAGAAGATAATGACTTAATAAAAGACATTGGTGCTAAAACTATAACTAAATATAGTGATATCATAAATAATAGTAAAACTATTTTCTTAAATGGTACTATGGGTGTTTATGAAGAAGAAGAATTTAAAAATGGTACTATTGAAATATTTAAAACTTTAAAAAATACTCAAGGGAATGTTATCATTGGTGGAGGAGATACTATCTCGGCAATGAATAATTTAGGATTTAAAAACACTTTTAAAAATGTTTCTAGTGGTGGAGGTGCAACTCTAGAATATATTGCTAAAAATACTTTACCAGGCATTGATGCTATAAATGAGGAAGATAACATTGAAACTCTTGATTTGTAATCTAAAAGCTCATAAAACTTATGAAGAAATTATTACCTATAAAAATTTCCTTAAAAGTATTAATTATCAAGATATTAACTTAATTATTGCTCCTAGTAATATTTATTTATCTTTATTTAAAGATAGTTCTTTTAATCTTTGCACTCAAGATATTCCAACAAATAATAACCCCAATATAACAAGTAATATAACTATTAGCCAGTTAAAAAGTTTAAATGTAACTTACTCTTTAATAGGTCACTTTGAACGTCTTAAATATTTTAAAGAAACATTAAATGATAGTATTATAAAAATAAAAAATGCTTTAGAAAATAATCTTAAAGTAATTTTTTGTTTAGGTGAAACTTTAGAAGATATAGATAAAAACTTAGAATATCAAACACTTGGAAATACTTTAACTAAAGTTTTAAATAGTATTAACTCTAAATATTATTCTAATATTATTATTGCTTATGAACCAACTTTTTTAATAGGCAATAAAAATACTCTAAATATAAATAAAATAATTACTACCATTAAATTCTTAAAAAAATTAATAAATGATTATTATAGTAAAGAAATAAACTTAGTTTATGGAGGTAATATTACCCCAGATAATATTGATAACTTTTTAAATTTACCTGAATTAAATGGCTTTATAATAAGTTCTAGTATCCTAAACCCAACAAACTTAGACCAAATTCTAAAAAAACTAACTTCAAAAAAGAATTAACTACCTATTTTCGACAAAATTCGACTTTTCTTTACAATATTAGACAAAACATGTCAAAAGATTTTCTTGCTACATTATATATTGTATGATACAATTATTTTTGTAAGGAGAAAGAATCATGGAAAACTTAGCTAGAGTTTTAGTAGTAGATAATAACAAAAATATTACCACTAAAATAAAAGAGCAGTTCAGTACCCACGAAGTAATTAAAGTAGTTAACACAATTGAAAATGGAGAAGATGCTTTAGATTACATACTAAATAAAAACAATGAGTTTGATATTATAGTTATGGACCTAATCTTACCAGAAGTTGACGGTATTACTATTCTCCAAAAAATGAAAGAAAATAGTATCAAGAAAAAAATTATAGTCATAACAAGCTATAAAAAAGAGTACACAATTAATATGACTAACAAATATGGTGTAAGCTATTATATGCTAAAACCATTTAGCCTACTTGCACTCGAAACAAGAATTTTAGAATTAACTAATAATGAACTAATTAAACCTCTGGAATTAACTGAAAAAGATAAAGAAGTCCACGTGGCAATTAGTAAACTATTACATCAATTAGGAATACCAAGTAATATTAGAGGTTATACCTATATAAGAGAAAGTGTCTTTATATTTTATAAAAATAGTGATGCTTATCGTGGTATAACTAAAGAAATATACCCAGAAATTGCTATAAGACACGCCACAACAGCAACTCGTGTTGAAAGAGCAATTAGACACGCTATCGAAGTTAGTTGGAACCGTGGCGATTATGATTTAATGGAAGAAATATTTGGTAACTCTGTTGCCTATGACCGTGCTAAACCAACTAATTCTGAGTTTATTGCAACTATCGCTGATAGACTTAGATTTGACCGTAAATTAATACATACCTAAAAGGCTTTGCCTTTTTTTAATGTTTATAATTTGTAATTTTTATAATTTTATGTTATTATTTTAATAGAAAAGGTGAAATAAATGCGAAAGATTTTAACTGTTATCTTAGATGGCTTTGGCTATCGAGAAGAAGAATATGGAAATGCTATAAAAATGGCGGATACTAAAAACTTTGACCGTCTTTGGAATACTTACCCTCACTCTACTCTTTTTGCATCAGAAGAGTATGTTGGACTAAATCCTGGTGAATTTGGTAATAGTGAAATTGGTCACATGACAATTGGTGCTGGTCGAAAAATAATGCAACATGGTCCTCGAATAACTGAATTTTTAAAAACTAATGAATATAATGAAACATTTAATAATTTTTTAGAAGAAGCTAAAACTAAAACAGTCCATATTATAGGCCTTTATAGTGATGGTAAAGTCCATTCTAACTTAGAACATTTTTTAAAAGTATATGAAATACTTAAAGAAAACAATGCTTCTAAAATAAATTTTCATTTAATAACAGATGGTCGTGATACTAAAATAAATGCCGGAATAAATTTTATTAGTGAACTTGAAAACCATATCAAAGATAATGAAAATGCTAGTATAACATCTATATGTGGTAGATACTACGCGATGGATAGAGATAATAACTATAATCGCACTAAAGTATATTATGACTTATTAACAAAAGGAATAGGTATTTCTGCTAAAACTGCAACAGATGGTGTATTAAGTTTATATAAAAAAAATATGTCTGACGAATTTCTATACCCATTAATAATTAAACCTGAAAATACTATTAAAGATGGAGATTTAATACTATGGATGAATTATCGAAGTGATAGAGCAAAACAAATAATTAAAGCTCTAAATTCTGAAATAGAAGAATTTCAAACCTACAATTTTAGTAATTCCAAAATATACTCTTTCTTTCCCATAGATAAAGATATTAAAACAATTACTTTTCTCGAAGATATTAATGTAAATAATTCTTTAGGAAGATATTTAAGTACTTTAGGACTAACTCAAGCGCGTATTGCCGAGACAGAAAAATATGCTCATGTAACATACTTTTTCGATGGTATGTATAATGGTAAAATAGATAAATGTGAAAAAATATTAATACCATCTCCTAAAGTAGAAACTTATGATAAAATGCCTGAAATGAGTGCCACAGAAGTAACTAAAAAAGCTATCAATGCTATGGAAAAAGATACTGATTTTATCTTTATGAATTTTGCTAATCCAGATATGGTAGGTCATACAGGTAATTTAGATGCCACCATGAAAGCTTGTACAACAGTTGATGTTTGCCTTGAAAGATTATTTGAAGTAGCAAAAGATAACTTTTATACTATGTTTATTTTAGCAGACCATGGAAATGCTGATATTATGCTTGACGAATTTAATAACCCCGTTACTACTCATACAACAAGTAAAGTTCCATTTATTATTACTGATAATACTGTATCTCTCAAAAAAAGTGGCGACTTAACTAATGTTGCTCCAACTATATTAGAATATATGGATATAGCATTACCAGAGGAAATGTTAAATACCCCATCTCTTCTAAATTAATGTTAATAACTTATTAGTTATTAACATTTTTTATATACCTAAAGTTGCAAAAAATGGCAAGTTTTGACATGTTTTGTCGAACCAGTTGTAACCATCTTTATATTGTGTTATTCTAGCAATTTGTGAAAGGAGGAATTCTGTATAAAAACTGATGTAAAAGACGAAAAGAAGCATTCACTTGCCGAGGATGATAGTTTCAAGTTTGTTCTTTCTCATGATTATATTACAGAATATATTGTTAATTTATTTTTAGATTATATTAAATCTAATTTAAAGTTTAAAGTTATTAATATAACTCTCCAGAATTATATTATAGGCGAAAATAAAACTGTAACTTCTTATTTTGGTGATATTAATTGTAATTTAAGCAATGGTGATATTTTATCAATAGAAGTTTATAAAGATAACTTTACTTTAAATGAATTTAATAAAAGTTATTCCTATTCTGACAGACTATTCTCAAACCAACTTAAGAAAATTCCGAAAGATAAAATTGACTATACTAAATTACATAGAGTTATGAGCTTAAACTTTATTAGAGGAAACTATAAAAGAATATGTAATAATGTTTGTACTTGTCTAAGATTTAAGGAAGATATTACAAATAAAAATATTACTGATAATAATATTATGTATCTCGTTAGATTTGACATAGTGGATAAAATCGTATATAATGAAAATGAACATAAATTCATTACATTTTTACGAATATTAAACTGTGAAGATATTAACGATGGTATGAAATATGCGAAGGGAGATAAGATTATGGAAGATATTATTAATTATGTAAAAGAGTGGAACTTAGAATCTAGTAAAACTGGTTTAGATGATTTTATTGCTTCTAAAGAGCAAAAAAGTCGTAATGATGGCATTAGAATTGGCCGCAAAGAAGGTCGTATCGCTGGTCGAAACGAAGGGCGTCATGAAGAAAAGATTGCAACAGCTAAAAATTTAATTAATCTAAAAGTTCCAATAAATGTTATACAAAAAGCTACTGGTTTATCTAAAAAACAAATACTATCTTTGTAAAAGGACGTCATGAAGTAAAACTTACAATATCTCATACTTAATAGAAATATGAGTATAGAAGATATCATAGCTTTTACAGGTTTATCTAAAAAAATATTAACCTTACAATAATAAGATTAATATTTTTTTATTTTAATATACTTTTAGGGTATGGTTTTCTTACATCTGTTCTATATAATAGATAATCTATACTTGTATTATAATAATCTGCAAGTTTATGCAAAGTTTCTATAGGTATATTAATTTTTTCTAGTTCATATTTACTATAATTAGACTGGTCTATATGAATTAACTTTGCAATATCTTTTTGATATAAATCATTATCTTCCCTAATCTCCTTTAATCTATTCATTTATATAACACTCCCTATCTACAAAAAATATTATCATAGTTACATTTTAACTATTAATATATAGTTATACTTTACCTATATGTCTAAAGATTATAAAATTTGATATTGCAGAATAAAAAAATGTAATTATAATTATTATTTTAAAATACTTTTAGGATAAGGCTTTCTTACGTCTGTTCTATACAACAAATAATCAATGCTTGTATTATAATAATCTGCAAGTTTATGCAAAATTTCTATAGGTATATTAATTTTTTCTAGTTCATATTTACTATAATTAGACTGGTCTATATGAATTAACTCTGCAATATCTTTTTGATATAAATCATTATCTTCTCTAATTTCCTTTAATCTATTCATTTATATGACACTCCAATTCTACATAAATATTATCATAGTTATATTTTAACTATTGACATATAGTTATATTTTACCTATAATATATATTAGAAAAAGTTAATATAATTTATATTTAAAGTTTTAGAAAGAAAGGTAAAAAATGAAATTAGAAAAGTTAAGTAAGGGAAAGTTTATTAAAACTAGTGTTATATTTTTAGTAGTTATAAGTATATTTGGAGTTATATTTATAAATAAGAGTAAAGCTAAATATAGAGTAACTCAAAGTATACAAGTAGTAAGTGGTGAAGTTAATTATACCAACCCTGATTTTAGTATGCTTGGGGTTAAGGTACAGAGTGCAAAGGGAAGTAGTGATTATGTTTCAGCTTCTAATAACGAAGTACCTGCAAGTGGTTATAAATTAAAACCTTTAGGAGATGGTGCAACAGATAGTTATTGTACCATTAATGGAGAAAGAAATAACACAGGAATTACTATTACATATGAAAACGGCACTGTAACTTTTAAAGGTATTAAAAAACAGGGAACTAGATGTTATTTATTTTTTGATATACAAACAGGTCCTACTGGAGCAGAGTTATTAGCAGATATAACTAAAAAACATCCCAATAGTGGAACTCCAAATTTTGCTAATACATCATGTTCAAGTGGATGTGACGATACGACAATTGGTTTATTTACAGCAGCGGATGATTTTGGAACAAGTTCATACTTTAGAGGGTCAGTTGATTATAACTGGGTTAAGTT
>CANQTE010000031.1 GCA_947626695.1 uncultured Bacilli bacterium
TAATCAACTGACCCTCTAAAGTATGAACTTGTTCCAAAATCATCCGCTGCTGTAAATAAACCTATTGTTGTATCGTCACATCCACTTGAACATGATGTATTAGCAAAATTTGGAGTTCCACTATTGGGATGTTTTTTAGGAATGTCTACTAATAATTCCGCTCCAGTTGGGTCTGTTTGCATATCAAAAAACAAATAACATCTAGTTCCCTGTTTTTTAATACCTTTAAAAGTTACAGTTCCATTTTCATAACTAATAGTAATACCTGTATTATTTTTAGTTCCATTTATAGTACAATATGAATCAGTAGCACCTTCCCCCAAAGGTTTTAATTTATAACCTTTTTCAGGTACTTCATTATTACTTGCCGAAACATAATCACTACTGCCTTTTGCACTTTGCAACTTTACACCTAACATACTAAAATCAGGGTTAGTATAATTAACTTCACCACTCACTACCTGTATACTTTGTGTTACTCTATACTTAGCTTTACTTTTATTTATAGTTACAACTCCAATTATACTTATAACTAATACTATTATTATGTATTTCTTATATTTTCCATTACTTAACTTTTCAATTTTCAATTATCTTCCTCTTTTCTAATTATCAATAATATTAGAAATTTCTAACTTATACTAAAATTATATACATGCAAACGTAAAATGTCAAGAAAAATTGCATTATTTGACCCGCTTTTAACATTTTTAGCTGCATTCATGAGAAAATTAATATGGTGAAATAATCATGTACATGGAAAAATTTAAACAGTTAAGAGAAAGAATAGGACTTTCAATAACACAAGTTGCAAAGATATTAGAAATAGATAGAAGTCAATATGGTCATTATGAAAATAATTATATAACTATTCCTATAAAACACTTAATAAAATTATGTAACTATTTTGAAGTTTCACTAGATTATATATTTGGACTTACTAATTTAATTAATTACGAAAATATTCAAGAAGTAAATAAAAAAGAAACTGGAAAAAGATTAAAAGAATTTAGAAAAGAAAATAATTTAACTCAAATAAAGTTATCAGAATTTTTAAATACTAGTTTTTCTAATGTTTCTTCATATGAAAGAGGTGTTAACTTACTTGCCACTAATTACTTATACGCAATATGCAGTAAATTTAATATTTCTGCTGATTATCTTCTTGGAAGAATAGACAATCCTAAATATTTAAAATAAGTTGCATTTTAATTAGTAAAATGTTAAAGTATTATCATACACATCAAAGAAAGGACATGATTATAAATGAAAAAACAATATTTAATTTATTCAGATGAATCATTCAAAAGAGGTAACTATTACAGTAATTTTTATGGTGGTGCATTAATAGATTATACTAAAATGCAAAAAATCAATGAAACATTAAATAATAAAAAAAGAGAATTAAACTTTTTAGGAGAAGTTAAATGGTCTAAAGTATCTGCCACATATCTTTCTAAGTACATAGAATTAATAAATTTATTTTTTAAATTTATTAAAAGTGGAGATATTAAAATAAGAATAATGTTTAGACAAAATGCTTATATCTTTGAAAGATTAGAAAAAGAAAAATACGAAAAAGAATATTTTTTATTATACTACCAATTTATAAAACACGCATTTGGAATAAACTACTGTAATGAAAATCCCGATGAAGACGATATATACTTCAAATTATATTTAGACCAATTGCCTGATACATTAGAAAAAAGCAATGAATTTAAAGAACATATCTTATATTTAAATAATTTATTTGATACAAATATTTATATTAACAAAGAAGATATAGTAGAAGTAAATTCTAAAAATCATGTTATTTTACAATGCATGGATATAATTTTAGGCTCTATTAACTTCAAATTAAATGATTTAAACTTAGCCAAAATTCCTGGAACAAACAGACGTGGCAAAACTACAATAGCAAAAGAAAAGTTATATAAAGTTATACATAGAAATATTTGTGATATTTACCCAAATTTTAATATTGGAATTACAACTTCTACTAGAAATAACATAAGAAATAGATGGCTAGATTCATATAGACATTGGAAATTTCAAACAAAAGGAAGTATTTTAGATAAAAGATTAACAAAACACACAAAAAAAGACTCCAATGTTTCTACATAAATATTTTACCAATAATGGCAAAACTTCGATTCACCAGAGTCAAAAGCATTTCTGCTTGTAATTAGATATTATCATATCTAATTTTATTTGTCAATTTAATATATGTAAATTTTAAATTTTTATGATATTTTATTTCCTAATCTTGTTTATTCCTCTCTTCTTCTCTATAATTAAGAGCAAGTCCAATCGTAAATACATAAGATAATAAATAAAGCCAAATCATAAGTACTACTATACTTGCTAAATTCCCATAAAAAACATCATATCTTGCAAAATGTGTTGTATATAATGAATATATATATGTTATTATAATAAACCCACAAGTAGTAAATATAGCCCCCTTATTAACTTCACTACTAGGTATCTTTTTATCTGGTGCCATCGTAAATATTATTTTAATAAATAAAAATATTATAAACCATGAAATAGGCCCTTTTAAAACATTTATTAATAAAGTTATATTAGTAAATACATCTCTATTTATATCCATTATTTTTAATAATTCTATTATTTTATTTCCAAAAACTCCAAATATAAGTAAGAAAACAAATAATACTATAATAATCATAATCATAACAAAAGCTTTTATTCTTCTTTTAAAAAAGGAAGCATTTTCTATTCCATATATCATATTAGAACTAACAATTATTGAAGCAGCTCCATTACTCGCGATAAAATAACCAATAATAAGTGTTAAAAAGAAATTAAAATCTGCAGTTATTTTCATATTAACCCCTAAAAGCATACTTGCAAAATCACTACTAAAAGCATTAGTAATAAAATCTGTAATAAAGTCTAAGGAAACATTTAGGGAAGATGCAATAAAAGTTAAAATTGTAAGAGTAGGTACAATAGATAATACAAATGAAAAAGCAAGATGTCCTGGAAGTATTTCCATCTCTGGCTTTTTAAGTACTTTTAAGAAATTTTTAAACCCCCTTTTAATTCTTTCTTTCATTTCATACCTCATTATTTATTTTCTTCTTTTGATTTTTCATCTCATCTGTTGCCTCAAGTATTGCATCTTCTATAGTTTTAATACTATCATTAATCATTGAATAACCAAACTCTGCCCCATAATCATATGGTAATTTCTTAAATTCTTTATTTAATTTATGTATATAATTAGCAACCTGTTTTTGAGTATAACCCACTAAATATATTAAAAATTCATTCCCATCAGTTCGCATAATATCACTATTATCTAACTGTGTTTTAATAAGAATATTCGCTGCACTTGCAATTTGTTTATCTCCTTCTTCATAACCTAAAGTATCATTAATAAACTGTATATTATTTAAATCTATTATAATCATAGTTTGAGGATAAACTGTATTATTATTCCAACTATTTATATATTCATTTAAATAATTTCTATTTTTTAAAGAAGTTAATTGGTCAATAAACTTAATCTTATTATCTTTCTTGAATTTTTTTGCTATTCTTATTCTTTTACTACTCTTATAAAATATTATAAATATTAAAGCACAAACAGTTAAAGTAATTAATATATATTTAGCAATAGTCCCAAGTATGCTACCAGTTTTTATTGTTAAGCTATGTGAATACATTCCTTTATATATCATTTCATTATTATCTAAACACATAACATATTTTGTAAATAATTTATAAAAAGCACTTTCTGTTTTAGATTTAAATTCATATGTATCATTTATAACTCCATGATATCTTTCTGTATAATTAGAAAGTTCTTTCCCAGAATATAAATTATATATATTTCTATCTATTAATATAATCGCATCTTTATTATTAAGTTTTTTTAATTCTTTTTCATTTTTATAAGTCTTTATATCTATTCCTTTATAATTACTTAAAAAACTATATAAGAAACTATTTTTTTCTACATATACTGTTTCATTAATTAAACTATTAATTGAATTAACTACTATTCCTCTACTACTATTTGCAACAATACTATACTCTATTAATATTTTAGAATCAATAGGATGATAACTATCACTTATGTTATAATAATTAAAATATAAATCTATATCTCCCCCATTTAGTGCTCTATTAAAACTAGTTAAATTTCTATATTTTGTATAATTAACATCTATATTACTAAAAGCACTAAAATCATATAAATACATTGCAATAATACCACCATAATTACCACTCATAAGTATTTCATAAGGACTATTATTTATAAGACCATAATTATAACTAATACTTTGCATTGCATCAACTTCAGCATCACTTATATTTAAAGATTTAGTAAATAAATTAAATTCCGCTCTTTTTAAATATTCATCTAAATTATCTTTCTTCCACATATTATAATATTTATTTATTATATTTGTTAATGTATCATTATTTACTCCATTAATAGTATAATAAAACTTAACATCAGATAAATGATTAACTATATAATAATCATTCTTTAATATTTCATCTAAATAAACAGTTAAAGGTACTATAATATAGTTTATTTCTTCTCCTGATTTAAAATTACTTAATAAAGTATCTTTATTATCATAACCAGTTAAATTTATTCCTTTAATATTTCTAAAAAAACTACTTATATAACTTAAATCATTATTAATAACTCCAATTTTTTTATTAACAAAATCTTCATAGTTAGCTACAATTTCATTTTTTTTACTAACTAATACAAAATGGTCTGTATAAAAAACTGTATCATTATTTTGTAAATCTGTTTTAACTCCTAAAGTAAGTCCACTTGTAACTTCTCCATAATTAAATGTCACAGGATTAAGTTGTAATTTATAATCTAATTCTAAATCATTAATAAAATCATAAAATACTCCTGAACCTGTATTACCAAATATATTTACATCATTAACTACATTTATATTTTGTACTGTATTTATATTATTATTTATCCATCTTTTTTCTAAAGAAGTTAATTTATTAGTATCTGTTAATATATTATAAGTAACAAAACATGTTGTAATAACTAGTAATATAACCCCAATTATAATAATAACATTCTTTTTAGTTTTCATAAATACCTACTCTTTTTCTTCACTTTCTTTAAATACTGTATTATTATTCCAAACTATTCCCCCAGTTCCTGATACATTATGAGAGCCCATCATTTTAAATCCTTCTGTACTTTCTGTATCTTCTGCTTCAATTAAATACTCAATATCATAAAAATTAATTACATCTTCATCTATTATATCTAAAGAATCTATTGCCTTACTTTGTGCTTCTACAAGTGTTGTTTTAGGTGTATATGTAATAGTAATATATATAGATTTTCCTGATACATCTATTTTAACATCAGATATAACTTCTTCTTCTTTTAATTTATTTATAATATCTTCTTGCATAGACTTATCAAAAGGGTGTTCTTCTATTCCCTCAAGTCTATCGCCATATTTAGAATGAGAATCTCCTACAAAATATGTAAAAACTACAATACCTATTGCTATTAAGCACGCTATTAAAATAAGAAATAGTACTAATAGTACACTATTTTCTTGCCAAAACTTTTTTAATCTTTTCATTTTATCGCCTCTTTATATTCATATTATACCATTAATTATAATTAATCGCAATTTAAAATTTATTTACAAACATTTACAGTAAATAATTTACAAGTTATTTACAATTTCTCTAAACTTATCTTCATTCCATATTTCTATTCCTAAATTTTTTGCTTTTTCACTCTTACTTCCAGGTGCATCACCAACAATTACAATATCTGTTTTTTTACTTACATCTCCTGATACTTTACCTCCAAAAGATTCTAATAAAACTTTAATCTCATCTCTACTCATAAAACTAATAGTTCCTGTTAAAACAAACTTTTTATCTGTTATTGCTTCATTATATTTAATAGATTCCCCTATATAATCCATATTAACATTTATATCTTTTAATCTTTTTATTATGTCTATATTATTACTATCTTTAAAATAATTAACTATATTTTGGGCAAGTATTTCTCCAATATCTTTAATATCAATTAAATCTTCATAAGTAGCATTTATTAAATTATCCATATTTTTATATGTACTTGCAAGTAATTTAGCATTTTTAGCCCCTATTCCATTAATACCTAATCCAAATATTAATCTCTCTAAACTATTTTTTTTACTTTCTTCTATTGCAAGTATTATATTACTAACTTTTTTTGCTCCATAACCCTCTAATTCTACAATATTTTCTCGATAGTTAACTAAATTATAAAAATCAGGAATAGTCTTTAAAAAACCTTCATTATAAAAATCTTCTATTATTTCATCGCCTAACCCATCAATATTCATAGCATTTCTACTAGCAAAGTGTATTAATCCTTCAATATTTTTCTTAGAACAATCTTTATTAACACAAAAATAATCAACATTACCCCGTTTTTCTAAGTTACTTCCACATATAGGACATTTATCTATCATTTTAAAAGGAATTTCTGTTCCAACACGTCTATCTAACTTTGGTTCTACTACTTCTGGTATTACATCTCCTGCTTTTTTTATTGCAACAGTGTCCCCTATTCTTAAATCAAGTTCTTTACAATAATCTTCATTATGAAGTGTTGCTCTTGAAATAGTAGAACCCATAACTAAAACTGGCTCTAAAACTGCATTAGGAGTTACTTGTCCTGTTCTTCCTACTGTAAACTTAATATCAATTAATTTTGTTAATACTTCTTCCGCCGGGAATTTATAAGCAGTCGCCCATCTTGGATATTTAACTGTTGAGCCAAGACTTTGTTGCATAGCTATATTATTAACTTTAATTACTACCCCATCTATTTCATAAGGTAAGTTTTTTCTTTTTAAAGTATATTCTTCTATATATTCCATAATTTCTTTTTCATTATGTACTAATCTATAATCAGGATTAACTTTAAAACCTAATTCCTTCATAAATTCTAAAGCTTCAGTATGAGTTTTAATTCCATAGTCAAGTGGATTAGGTAAATGATATATCCATGTATCTAAATGTCTTTTTGCTGCGATTTTAGGGTCTAATTGTCTAATAGAACCAGCTGCCGCATTTCGTACATTTTGTAACTTAACTTCTCCATTTTTTTCTCTTTCTCTATTAAGTTTTTCTAAAGTAGCTTTATTCATATAGATTTCCCCTCTAACCTCTATATCAATATCTCTTTTTAAATCTAATGGTACAGTCTTAATAGTTACAACATTATGTGTTATATCTTCCCCTGTAACTCCATCTCCCCTTGTTGCCGCATACACAAGTTTTCCATGTTCATAATGTAACGATACACTTAACCCATCTATTTTAAGTTCACATACATAATCTGGCTTAAATCCTGCACTTTTAATTCTTCCTGTAAAAGCTTCAATTTCTTCTTCATTAAAAACATTAGCTAAACTTATCATAGGTATTTTATGATTAACTTTTTTAAAGCTATCTATTGCTTCTCCCCCAACTCTTTTAGTTGGACTATTTGCATCAACATACTCTGGGTATTTTTCCTCTAAATTAATTAATTCTCTTAAATATTTATCATATTCTTGGTCTGTAATTGTCGGATTATCTAAATTATAATACTCATAATTAGCTTTATTTAAAATATCTGTTAATTCTTTAATTCTTAATCTTTTATCCATATTTTATCTCCAAAGTTCTCTTGGATACTCTCCCTTCTCTATTAATTCATTAATTTTTTCTTTTAAGAGTTTTAAATCTTCTTTATAAGTCATACCAATATAATTACTATCTGATAGGGCACTCATTAATTTTATTTCTTTTTCATCTATTTTTTCTTTAATTAACTCTGGAAGTAACATCTCATTATTTAATATTACATCTTCTTCTTGTTTAAAATAGTTTCTTAAATATTCTTCTAAATATTTAAAAATACTCGTTTTAAATCCAAACATATTAACCGCAACAGGTGTATTAATATCTATTTTAAAACTTTTATCTCCATTTAAAGGTTCACATAATACATAATCTTTTTTTATTGTAAGCTTACTTTCTATTAATTTAGTTACTATATTATTTTCACTAAAACATACGGCTCTTTTAACACTTCCATTTAATGAAGATGTAACAATAAAAGGAAAATTAATAGTTATATAAGTATTACTATCTTTATTATTATCTAAAAAAGAACTTAACTTTTTAAAAGCGTCATATCCATAAAAATCATCAGCATTAATCACTGCAAAATTTTGTGATACACAAGACTTAGCACACAATAAAGCATGTACTGTTCCCCATGGTTTTTCTCTTTTTTTAGCTAAATATTTATATTTACCCAGCATACTATCTTTTTCCTGAAAAACATACTCTATTTCAATTTTATCTTCTAATCTATTACCAATAGTTTCTTTAAATACTTCTTCTAAATCTTTTTTTATTATAAATACAACTTTTTTAAATCCCACCCTTATTGCATCATAAACTGAATAATCTATAATAAACTCTTTATTAGGTCCTATCGGTTCAATTTGTTTTAATCCTCCAAATCTACTACCAATCCCGGCCGCCATAACAACTAATGTCTTTTCCATACTTCCCTCCTAAGATATTATATCAAACTCTTCCTAAAATTTAAATATCTTTAAAAAAGAACTTTTCTTAAGTCCTTTATTTATTACAATTTTTTTATCCCTTTATGATTTTTCATTAACTTTCTAATTCCAAAATTCTTAGCAAAAGCAATAGTTACAAACCTATCATCTACATCGGTAACAACTCCTTTACCATAAATAGTATGCATAACTAAATCTCCCTTTTTATAATCTACTACTTCATCAGTGTACATAGCTTCTTTACTAACAAACTTTTCTTCTTTAATACTTAAATTACTCATCTCTAAACAATCTTTTTTAACTTCATTAATAAATCTTGATGGAATATTAACTGTACTTTTACCATAAAGCATTCTTTTTTTTGCATTAGTTAAGTATAATTTTTCTTTAGCTCTTGTAAACCCAACATAACATAATCTTCTTTCTTCTTCTATTCCTTCATCTCCATCTAAGAAAGCATTTGAATGTGGAAATATTCCTTCTTCCATTCCTGTAATAAATACAATAGGAAATTCTAGTCCTTTAGCACTATGTAAAGTCATAATGGTAAGTACATCATCATCTTCTTGATGGTCAGATACATCCGCGATTAAACTTATTTCGTCTAAAAAGTCCCCTAAATTAACAGAACCCGTTCTTGCCTCAAATGAAGCCGTAATACTCTTAAATTCCATTAAGTTTTCTAATCTAAATTCATTTTCTAATATTTTTTCTTTCTCAAGTTCTTCTTTCATACCTGACTTTTCTAATACATCGTCAATTAATTCTGTTAAAGATAAATTTAGTGCATCTTTTCTTAATTCTAAGATTAAATTTTTAAATTCTAGCTCTTTTCCCTCATCTATCGCATCAAACATTGAAACATTTAAACTTCTTGCTTTTTGTTCTATTGCTAAAATACTTCTAGGTCCTATCTTTCTTTTAGGTACATTTATAACTCTTCTTAAACTTATATCATCTGCAGTATTATTAATAAGTCTTAAATAACATAATAAATCTTTAATTTCTTTTCTATTATAGAAATAATAACTACCTACAACTTTATATGGAATATTATTTTTTAATAACACTTCTTCTACTATTCTTGATTGAGCATTAGTCCTATAAAATATTGCTATATCTTTATAATCATAACCTTCATTTAAAAGTGTTTTAATCTCGTCTACTATTAAAGATATTTCATGTTTTTCGTCATAACTTCTTAAATATTTAACCTTAACTCCCTCACCAAGCTCACTAAATAATTCCATATCTTTTCTTTCTTTATTATTTTTAATCACGGAATTTGCCGCCTCAAGTATATTTTTAGTACTTCTATAATTTTGCTCTAATCTTACAACATGTGTATCTTTATAATCTTTTTCAAAGTTTAATATATTCCTAAAATTTGCTCCCCTAAAAGCATATATACAATTATGTACACTAATATTATTAGCTAAATAATTTCTAGTTGTTGGTATTGATAAATCATAAACTGTTCCTTTATAATTATAACTCTCCATCTTAACTATTTCATCTTCTATTATATTCTTACCATCAAATATAGGAATTAACATGCCTTCTCTTAAAGATGCTGCTGGTAAAAATTTAAATGCCTCTCCTTCACTTAATCTTATTTTTTCAATTATACTAACATCAGGAATAAATTGTGCTATTTTTGTCGCAAATAAATATGCTTCATCCATACCAATTCTTTCAGTTTCAATTCTAAAATCTTTATTTTTCCCATTTCTTACTTTAAAACCAGCATTTTCAAGTAATGTTCTATATTCTAAAGATGTTGTATTAAAACTAATTCTTTGAGCATGATAACTTCTCTTTAAGGCTTTTTCACAACTTAAATAATTTATATTTATAATTCTATTAGAAACACTTTTTCTTGTAAAACCACTTT
Source organism: uncultured Bacilli bacterium (assembly GCA_947626695.1). Classification (GTDB taxonomy): domain Bacteria; phylum Bacillota_I; class Bacilli_A; order RF39; family UBA660; genus Caccenecus. The sequence goes on from CANQTE010000031.1 coordinate 10,522, forward strand.
TACTATAATGAGGATAATCCATACTTAACCCCTCATCATACATTAACATTGAAGCTCTAAGAACAGTAGGAATACTTTTATAAAATCTTTCTATATCTTCTTTTTTAAATAAAATCTTCCTTCCTTCAGCATAAAAAACCATCTGAGGTATTCCGTAATTAGAAGCATAATATTGCTCATAATAATTAGCTTCAATCTGATTATCACATCTCTTTAAAAGCCATATTTTATCAGCATGTTCTTGATTTAATCTTTGCTTTAAGCCATTTACTAAAGTATTAGCTCTTTCTGTTCTATAAGACCTAGTTTGCCCTATTCTAAAACCTAAATCTTTCTTATACATTAAATACACATAAAATTTATTCATTTCCATTGGTAATTTATAAAACATCATATGCTCAGAAGTACAATCAATCTCTTTTCCTGTCTTAGTTGTTATTTTTAATGCTTTACCTTCATAATTACTTGCAATTACTTTTTCTATAGTTTCAAAATTTGTTTTACCAAAGCCTACTCCACTTAAAACTAAATCTCCTTCATTTATATTTTCAATAGCCTTAATTCCTTTAGATGTAACAATTTTTGTTCCCGGTAATAAACATTGATTTACATCACCAACTACAAATATATTTCTATATTTTTCTCCTAATAACTTAGATAACACATATTGTACCTCATTAGTATCTTGATATTCATCTATTAATATGTATTTATAATGCTCTTGATATTTCTCTAATATATCTTTATTTTCTCTAAACAATTTCACAGGTAAAGATAGTAAATCATCAAAATCAACACTATTATTTCTTCTAAGTACTTTTTCATATTCTTGATATATAGGAACTACTTCTTTTTCTATCGCCGTCACAAAAAATTTTTCTATATCACTTTGAGTTAATAATTCATTTTTAATAAAACTAATTTTATTTCTAACATAATAAGGACTAACTTCTTTAGCATCTATATTAAGTTCTTTCATAATCTTTTTAATTAAACTTAATATATCTTCACTATCTAAAATAGTAAAATTATTACTCATACCTAAACTTTCTAAATTTTCTCTAATTATTTTAAGCCCAAAAGAGTGAAAAGTTCCCACGAAAACATGATTATCTGGTACTAAAACATTTAATCTTTCTCTCATTTCTTTCGCTGCTTTATTTGTAAAAGTAATAGCGAGTATATTATAATCACTAATACCATTTTCCATTAAATAAGCAATTCTTGTTGTAAGCACTTTTGTTTTCCCTGAACCTGCTCCTGCAATAACTAAACAAGGACCATCAATGTGTTTTACTGCTTCAATTTGTCTTTCATTTAAACCACTTAACATATATACCACCTAACCTAATTATATCAAAAAATATCACTTAATACCAAGAACTTTCGTCTATTAAATGCCAAAATCTTTCTTTATTAGAATTTTTTCCCTTACTATCTATAAATTCTATCTCTCTACTCTCTTCTTTAATATGATTTTCTTCTATTTTTCTTTTAAGTTCTTTAACTATTCCTTTACTTCCATCATAAAATTTAACATTACCTAATACTTTTTTTATATTATTCTTTATTAAAGGATAATGAGTACACCCTAAAACTACATTTTCTATATCTTTATACTCTCCTAAAGTATTTTCTAAATATTTATCTATTTCATTCTTTTTTCCTTCTTCAATTAAATCTGCAAGTCCCACACATTTACAAACTAAACTATTATGATTATCATACTTTTTAAATAATTCTTTAAATTTTAAAGAATTAATTGTTCCTGATGTTGCCATGATTAATGTTTTACCTTGATAATTATTATCATATACCATTTTAATCGCCGGTTCTATTGCTATAATCGGAACATTTATTTTTTCTCTTAAATAATCTTTACATATTGCACTTGCAGTATTACACGCAATAACAATTATTTTACACCCTCGATTTACTAAATATTTACATATATTTAACGTTATAACTTTTAAATCTTCTTCTTTTTTATCTCCATAAGGATTATTAAGGGAATCACTATAATATATATATTTATAATTAGAAAGTTCTTTTAATATTTCTTTAAAAACTGTAACTCCCCCAATACCTGAATCAAATATACCTATCATTTTTTCTTCCTTACCTACATTTTATTACTTTCCCTATATTTTAATGTCTTTTTCTCACCAATATTCACTATAAGTTAAAAAAAGAAAAAATATTTAATCTTTCTTCTTATCTTTAATTTCTTTTTTTGGTAGTGCTGCTTTTCTTGATAAATTTAATCTCCCACGATTATCATAACCAAGTGCTTTTACTATTATTTTATCTCCAACACTTACAATATCTTTTGGCTTATCTACGCGTTTTAAGTCTAATTCTGATACATGTACTAATCCTTCACAGTTAGGCCAAAGTTCCACAAAACAACCAAAATCTTCTACTTTTGTAACTTTACCAGTATATATAGCATTTATTTCTACTTCTCTTACTACTTCTTCAATCATTTTTCTTGTTTTAGCAATTATACTTGCGTCTTGATGGTAAATAATTACTCTCCCATCATCTTCTAAATCAACTTTAACTGCGTCTTTATCATTAACTGTTTTAACTTGACTTGCCTCTAGAATAATCTTTGTAATCATCTCTCCACCCCGACCAATAACATCTTTAATCTTTTCTGGATTAATCATAAATGTTTCTATTTTAGGTGCATATTCACTTAAACACTTGCGAGGTTCCTTAATACATTTACTCATAACATCAAGTATTTCTAGTCTTGCTTTTTTTGCTTGAGCTAAAGCTTCTTTTAATATCTTTTCTGTTACTCCTTTAATTTTAATATCCATTTGTAAAGCACAAATACCTTTTTTAGTACCCGCAACTTTAAAATCCATATCTCCCATATGGTCCTCTAACCCTTGAATATCTGTTAAAATAGTATATTTTTTAGTTTCTTCATCTTGAATTAATCCCATCGCAATACCCGCAACAGGGGCTTTAATTGGAACACCCGCGGCCATTAAAGATAAAGAGCCAGCACAAATAGTTGCTTGACTACTAGAACCATTACTTTCTAATATTTCACTTACAACTCTAATTGTATATGGAAATTCCTCTTCACTTGGTATAACTTGTGCAAGTGCTCTTTCTCCTAATGCTCCATGTCCTATTTCTCGTCTTCCTGGTGCTCCATATCTTCCTGTTTCTCCAACAGAAAATGCTGGAAAATTATAATGAAGCATAAATCTTTTTGTATCTTCTAAGCCTAAGCCATCTAATATTTGATGTTCTCCAATAGCCCCCAAAGTCGTAACCGCAAGAGATTGTGTTTCTCCCCTTGTAAATAATGCTGAACCATGAGTTCTTGGAAGTAAATCTATATCACAAGATAAAGGTCTTATCTCGTCCATTTTTCTTCCATCAGGTCTAATTTTTTTATCTATAATTAATTTTCTTACTTCTCTTGCTTCAATTAAGTTAACAATTTTTTCTACTTGTGCTATTTTTTCTTCTTTATTTTCATCATCGGCATAAATTTCTGCAAAATTCTCGACTGTTCTTGCCTTAACTTCATCTATCGCCGCATATTTTTCTAATTTACTCTTAATTTGTATTGCTTTTAACATATCATTTGTTGCATATTCTATAACGGCTTTTTCAATATCTGGGTCTAATTCTGCTTTAGCAAGTTCAATTTTTTCTTCCCCTATTTCTTCAATTATCTCTTGTTCAAACTTACATAACTCTTTAATTTGTTTTTCTCCAAACATTAAAGCTTCTAACATTTCTTTTTCTGATAATTCACTTGCTCCCGCCTCAACCATACATATCGCATCTTTAGTACCGGCAACTGTTAAAGATAAAGAACTCAACTCTACTTGACTAGCAGTTGGATTTATGACTAATTCGTCTCCAATTTTACCTACAATAACACCCGCAACAGGTCCATCAAAAGGAATTTTAGATATACCAAGACATAAACTAGTTCCAAATAAAGCCGCCATTTCAGGACTATTATCAGGGTCTACTGATAAAACTGTATTAACTACTTGAATTTCTTGTCTTAAATTTTCGTCAAACATAGGTCTAATAGGTCTATCAATTAAACGAGCCGCAAGTGTTGCCACATCACTCGGACGTCCTTCTCTTTTAATAAAGCCTCCTGGAATTTTACCAACTGAATATAATTTTTCTTGATATAAAACTTGTAAAGGAAAAAAATCTTGTCCTATTACTTCTTTACCCATAACACATACAGATAAAACAACTGTATCTCCATATCTTACAAGTACAGCCCCATCTGCTTGTTTAGCTAGTTCTCCAACTTCAACAATTAAATCTCTCCCTAAAAAATCATACTTAAATACTTTCTTCATTTTCTAACCATACTTTCTATTAAAAAAAGACACCAAAAATTTCTTTAGTGCCCTTATTTTCTTAAATTTAATTTACTTATTACATTTCTATAACTAACAACATCATTATCTTTTAAATACGCAAGTAATTTCCTTCTTTTACCAACTTTCATTAAAAGTCCACGATTTGAATGATAATCATGTTTATGTACCTTTAAATGTTCAGTTAAATCATTAATTTCATGAGTTAATATTGCAATTTGTACCTCCGTAGAACCACAGTCTTTTTCATTTTTACCAAATTCTTTAATTAACTCACGCTTAGTTTCTTTTGAAACTGCCATATTATTTATCCTCCTTTTCTTTCAAATCGGTTTAATCTAAGTAATAATTTAAGGAGTAAATTAAAACACAGAATAAACTTCTAAATTAATTATATTATAAACTAAAGAAAAAAGCAACACTTTTTTTAAGGGACCTACACAATCATAATATTTAAATTATACAACATTAACATTGACTTTTAATAAAACTTATAGTATAGTATAAATACATTTGAAAATGTTAACCGCTCTCGGATGGCGCGGGTAATAAATTATTCCGAACGCGAAATGTTAACCGTTCTCGGATGGCACGGGTAATAAATTATTCCGATTGAAAATGTTAGCCGCTTACGGGTGGTGCGAGTTATAAATGAGCCCGATTGAAAATGTTAGAAAACTCTTAAATTTTTATAGAGTTTTTTTATTATATTTATCAAAAAACACAAAAACAAATTAAAAAAATAAAACGTAAATAGGACGTAATTAATAAAAAACTCCCTAAAAATGGGAGATTAATTTCAAATGGTGCTGAAAACAAGTCTCGAACTTGCGACCTATGCGTTACGAGGGCATTGCTCTACCAACTGAGCTATTTCAGCAACCTAATTCAATTATAACACTCTATCTTCAATAAAACAACAAATTTACATTAATT
>CANQTE010000032.1 GCA_947626695.1 uncultured Bacilli bacterium
TAAAAAAGTACCCATGTAGGTACTATATACTTAATAAATCTTGAACTTTTTCGCGATTAAAAGCCATTAGCATTAGGCCTAATTTAGGTCCTTTATCTTGTCCTAAAAGCATATTATATAATATTTGGAAATATCTTTTTTGAGATTTTTTTAATTCTTCATCTTTTAAAATACCATTCTTTACTACATCATATAATGCTGTTTGTAAATCATTTGTAGTCTCATAATTAATATTTAATAAACTAATAGTTTTTTCTACCCATTCTTTTTCTAAAGATGTTAAACTATCATAAAATTCTTTATTTTTAACCTCTAGTAATTTTACTTGATAATCAAGGCCATAATTAGTAACCCAATTAAAAGCTAATTCTAATCTATTTTTAAATTCTTTAGAAGAAACATCTATATCTTCTTTTTTTAATAAATCTTTTAACATATCTTCATTAAAATTAACTACTGGTAAAAAGGTTGCTAAATAACTAAAATTAGGATTATTTAAATAATTTTCATCTACGCCTGTAAGTTCGATTATACTTTTATTTTTATCATCTATATTACCATTAAAGTATAGTTTAACCCATCTATCAAACTCACTATAATATCTAATAACATCATTATCTAGGGCTATATCAAAAGCATGCATTGGCTCAAATCTTGCATAAAACCACCAGATAATATTTTTATCATAAACTTTTAATAAATCACTTAAAGTAAGAACATTTCCAGTTGAAGAAGACATTTTAGCTCCTCCCCCTTTAATTCCTATAAAATTATAAGGTATATATATTGGAGGTTCATAGCCATATATTTCTTTTACTATTCTTTCGGCAACAGCTTTACTTCCATTCGCTGCAGAATGGTCCACTCCTCCTGTTTCAAAAGTAACTTTTTCTACCATCCATCTCATTGGCCAGTCAACTTTCCATTGTAATTTAATATTACTAGCATTATCTATATTTATTTCTTCTTCATGACCACATGTGCAAGTATATTTAATAGTTCCTTTATTTTTATCATAACTATTAATAGTAGTTGTATCATAACCACATTTAGAACAATAAACACTTATTGGATAATAATTAGCTTTTTCTTCTTCTGTTCCATCTTGAGTTCTAAATTCATCGATAATATCAAAAATCTTATCTTTATTATCCATAGCTTTTTTTATATATTCATTATATCTTCCACTTCGATATTCCTTAGCTTGATATATACACTCTACTTCTATATCCATAGCTTTTAATTCATCTAAAAATCTATTTTCCATATATGAAGCATAAGATTCATTATCTGTAAAAGGACTTGGAATATCAACATAAGCTTTACCGATATATTTTTCATAATCTTTATTTATATTACCAGGAACTTTTCTAAATCTATCAAACTCATCAAATGATAGTATATATCTTACTTTTTTCCCTAATTTTTTTAATTCTTTTACTACTAAATATGGAGTTGCTATTTCTCTAAAATTACCTATATGTACAAATCCACTTGGAGAAACTCCACTTGCAACAGTATAAACTTCCTCATTTGGTCTTTCTTTAATAATATTTAATGCGACTTCTCTTGCCCAATTCATAAAATTTCTACCTCCAAAAAAATAGCTTAAAACAGTTTCTTTGTTTTAAGCACTCTTAGTATATAATAGACACACTTAAAACATCAATAATATATTGACTTCATTTCTTTTTTTAGGTGTTTTATTTCTTTTTTTAGCATGACTATTATCCTTTCAAGTAACTTAATAATAACGTATTTTTTTTATTTTGTCAAACATTTTAGCATATTTATTTCTATTATATGATATAATTTAATAGGTGATATTATGTATCTTAAAATTAATAAACAAAAATATAATATAATTATCGCGAATTCTTTTTATAAACGCCTTACTGGTTTAATGAGTAAAAAAAATATAGATTATGGTATGCTTTTTCCTAAATGTAATTCTATTCACACCTTTTTTATGAAAGAAAATATAGATATTGTTGGTATAAATGAAAATAATGAAGTAATATATAAATATGAAAATCTAGATAAAAATAGAATAATTAAAATAAATAATAATATTAAAAAAACAAGCATTTTAGAAATGCCTGCTTTTAGTACTAAAAAAATTAAAATTGGAAGTATTTTAACTTTTCTAAATTAATGAATTTTTTTATAATTACTAATTATAATAACATCTCCATCTTTTAAAGTTTTAAACTTTCTTTTTTTACTTTTTAAATAATTAACTACCCCCAGCATATAATGTGACTCTATATGCTGTGGTGAATCATAATGGGGAACAGGAACATAATTAATTAACCCTAAACCATCCCATATAATTTTACCTCTATTATAAGGGTCAGCTTTTTTATCATCTACTATATCTAAACCATCTAATGTTGGTCCAAGCACACATATCCCCGCACTATAACCAGCATATAAATAATTTGGTAAATTATATATCTTTTTTAAATATTTATCAAACCCACTTAACTTCATTGCTTGTCTTAATACAAAGACATTACCCCCTAAAACAAAAAACGCTCTATATTTATCTAATTCTCTTTTTAGTTCTTTTTTCTTTCCAAAATATTCTCTTAAATCAAGCATATTTACTTGAAAGCCAACACTAACTAAATCATATATTTTCTCAGCAATTTTCGTATTTTTAACATTTTCGTCTTTATATGCATCCATTGCATTAGTAATTACTAAGATTTTATTTCCTTGGTCTCTTATCCATTCTTCTAAAAAATCTCTTCTACCCCCAAGACGATAACTTGATAAATATAGTTCCATAATACTCTCTCCACCTTTCTTAAAACTTAAATTCAAATATGTAATCACATATTAGAACTATATCTCCAGGTTTAGCCCCAAGATGCTCTAACTCTTGGTCTACACCCATTCCCTTTAGCTTCTTTGCAAATCTAATCACCGCCTCATCTTCGTCAAATCTAGTCATTTTAAATAACTTTTCTATTTCTTTTCCTTTAATAACCCAAACATCATTATCTTTAACTATTGTAAATGGTTTTTCATTCCTATATTTATATGTAATATGACTTTCTGTTACTTCTTCTAAAGTTGTATCTAATATATCAGCACAAGTTTCAATAAGAGTGTCAAAACCTATATTACTAACTGAACTAACAGGTATAATTATTTTATCACTAAATTCTTTTTTAAATTTTTCTAAATTAGCATTAGCATTAGGCAAATCCATTTTATTTGCTACAATTATTTCTTTTTTAGTATCTAACTTACCACCAAAAGCCTTTATTTCTTCCCGAATTTTTAAGTAATCATCTATAGGACTTCTTCCTTCACTACTACCCATATCTACAACATGAACTAACACTTTTGTTCTTGAAGCATGTTTTAAAAATTTAATTCCTAACCCCACCCCAGTATGTGCTCCTTCAATTAAACCAGGTAAATCAGCCATAATAAAAGAACGATTATCTTTTAATTTTACAACTCCCAAATTAGGTATTAAAGTAGTAAAATGATAACTGGCAATTTTAGGACGAGCAGCACTAATAGATGCTAAAATAGTTGATTTACCAACACTTGGAAATCCAATTAAACCTACATCTGCCATAACTTTAAGTTCTACTTTTAATGTTTTTTCTTCTCCTGGTTCTCCAAGTTCACTAATTCTTGGTGCAGTATCACTGTGAGTTTTAAAAACAGCATTCCCTCGTCCACCCCTTCCACCTTTTGCCACGATTACTTCTGCATTATCTTCCACTAAATCAGCAATTAATTCCTTAGTATCTAAATCTGTAACAGTAGTCCCTAAAGGAACATCAATAACAATATCTGGTGCATTTTTACCCTGCCTATTAGAACCTTTGCCATTTTCTCCTTTATGAGCTTTAATTATTTTCATGTATTTTAAATCAACTAAAGTTTTTAAACCCTTATTTGCTCTAAAAACAATATTTGCTCCATTACCTCCATTACCACCATCAGGCCCCCCCATTGCAACATATTTTTCTCTTCTAAAAGATGTACATCCATCTCCACCTTTACCCGCAATAACCTTAACTGTTAATTCATCTACAAACATATATAACCTCCTATTTTTAAAAATACTAGATTATTCTAATTATTTAATCTTTACATCTTCTATACTCTTAATTAATTCTTTTTTAAGTTTCTTTTTATCAAAAGAATATTTATATTCATTTAAAATTAATTCTTTTTCCGTATCTTTATCTGTTTCTTTTTCTTCTAATTCTAAAGCATATATATTATTATCTTCTATCTTTACTCTAATTTGCTCTAAAGTATCATAAAATACATCTAATTCTTCTCCATCACTATTTACTAAATATTCTTCATCATCTCTAATAACAAGACCATGTTTAATAACTATATCTCCATCTTTATTTATTAAATAATACTTTTCTTTACTCTTATCTTTATTTACAATTCCTAACTTAATTAATAAATATTCATCATCATTTATATTCATAATTTCTATATTATTCATATCTATTCTTACATATTTAGAAACATTTTCTTCATTAAATAAATCATTAATATTTGTAACAGATATATTATTAATAACACTTTCCTCAATTACTTTTCCACCATCAATATATAATATTAAATTGCCAGTTGCTAAACCATCTACTGTATTAAATATAATATTATATTCTAATTTAAGTTTATGTCTTTGTTTATTTAAATAAATATTATATATTTCACTTAGACTATTCGTCGTCATATTCGTGGTTACTATCTCTATTTTACTAGCAACTTTTTCTTTAACATCTTTTCTTATTTCTTTATGATTTAAAGTATATATTGTTAAAAACGATATACCTCCAATAGCCAAAACCAAAACTATAAAACATACTACTTTTTTCATTATGTATTCTCCTCTTGTTATATTATATCAGTTATTTAATAAATTTAAAACAAAAACCACCCTTTAAGTGATTATTATTTAAAAATATTAAACAATTTTGTCTTATTTCCCCCACTACTATTAATTCTTGAAAAACCTAAAGCTATTAAAAAGTCATCCAATACTTTCTCTCGTTCTTTCTTATCATCTACATAAGGTATATTAAAAAATATCCTACTATCTGTTTCTTTTTCAAAATCTCCTATATCACGGTCATTTAAAATACTTTTATTTAAAACTATCATCTTGTCTTTCAATTTTTGAAAAGCATCTCTATCATTTCTTATTAATTTATTAAGTTTTATAAGTCCCGGTTCAATTAAATAAATAACTTCATTACATAAATTACTTTGTTTAGAGCCATTTAAATCTACTAAAATAACTTCCGCATCAGGATTATTAGAAATATTATATGATAAATCAAGAGAAGTAGTTGTTTTAAGTGTCTTATCACTAAAATATTTAAAATCATCATTATCTACTTCTATTGCTACAACATTATAATTAGTCTCTAAATGTTTTTTTAACATATATACTAAAGTAGTTGCTCCTGCATGTGCTGTTACATTTTGAAAGCCTACTATTCTAAGTCCTCCACTACCTGAGCCTGTAAAAGTATCATAATTAGGTACACTATTATCATTATCGTTATTTCCACTTAAATTCTGATATTGAGCAACATCTTTATAACTATTAGGATTATCTATTAAAAACTTAACTGCATTTATATTCCTAGTAAAATTATATATCCCCATTGAAACCAATTGTGACAAATACCCTTTACTATTAACCATTGCCGAATCATCTAAAAGTATAATCACTTTACTCATATCAAAATTAACAGATAATTTTTGAATATTTTTAATATTTTGATAACCTTTAATCGCAGTAATATCTAATATCATTTTATTATAATAAAAATTAGTAAATTGCTTAATTAAATCCTCAACTTCAAATTCACCATTTATACTTTTTATAATATCAATATCTAAAGTTGCTAACATATTTTGATATTTATTAGATACTATAACATTCATAATTTAACCTCCATAATTTATCTTACTAGTTTATACCCACTTTGAACCTTAGAGCTATCAGAAGTTCTTATACACTCACTTTTATCAGCATATGACACTGTAAATTGATATGGAACAAAGTAACCAGAACCATTATATGCTGATGTTCCTATACTCTTTAAATTTTTATAACTAAGAGTAACTGTAAAATACCATTTATCTTGTTCTTGTTTAGTATACCTTACACTTACATCTACATTATTACTCTTAAGAGAATAAGTTCCTAAATTAGCAGCACTTCCAGGGTCTACCTTACTTGTCACTCCTTGAGTCATGTTATAATCATTTCCAGAGTGTTCTTTCCAATAATTATATACAGTCGTATAATCATCACCAGTAACAAGACCTGAAGTTTTAACCTTCATATCAGCCCCACTACTATGTCTTAAGTTAACTGACATTGAAGTTGTATATTTATCTTTTGCAGTAAAACTACTCGCGGATACATAAATAACACCATAAATATTAGTTTGTTTAACTTTACAATAATTCCTAATTTTTTCATTACAAGAACCTGTAACAGTATTACAATAATCTTCATTATCATAGGCAACAAAGCTATTTGTAGAACCTTTAATGGTAAATCCTGAAATATTACCTAAATATGGCAAATTAAACTTGTAAAAAAGTGTTATCTGATAATAATTTGTAATATTATTACCCTGATATTTTCTAATACAATAATTATATTTTGTATCTTCTTTAACTTCTTCCAACTTTTCTGAATCTAAAGTTCCCCCATAAACACCCATACCAGTTTTTGAAGTTCCACAATAACCACTTGCAGAATACCCATTAGTAGATAAATATTCATTAACTAACCCAATCGAATAATCATTAAGCCCCTCATATTTTTCAATTATAGATGTAATTTCATTTTTAAGTTTTACTGTTCTAGAATAATTAAGTGTTAAAACTATATAACCAACAAATAATAGAATAAAAACTATTACTAATTGAATTATCCAAGTCTGACCTATTGTTTGTCTCATTTAATCACTTCCCATCACTCACACCAAGAATATTTATCTCTATGTCTTTCACCACATTCATTAGGATTATATATTCTAGTCGTCTCACCATTTAAAGAAAACTGGAATGCACTACTAAGAATAGGCAAATCTAATTGATAAAAGACTTTTACTTGATAATATAAAGCATTAGGAAGTTCAGAATTTTGATTAACTTTAACACCTCTTACACAAAAAGATGCATTTTGACCATTTGATACAAGCTCACCAGTTCTTGAATAACCCATCCAACCATCCTCAGTTTTGCAGTTACCTCCAGAACGATAACCAACTTCTTGAAAATAATTTGTTATTTGGTCTTTAAAATTATAGCAAATATCTCCCTCTAATATTCCATCAGAAGTACAAACTCCCCCTTGATTTTTAATTATATTTAATATTTCATTTTTAATATTATAAGCTTTAGAACGATTAATTGATAAGCTAATATAACCAGTAAAAATCAAAACTAATACAATTACAATATTAAAAAGAGATACACCACCTATAGCTTCTTTCATTTAACCACCTAATTAACCTCTCCAAGGGCACATTATTTCTTGATTTTCATTACCTTTAACATGGCATTTTACTTTTTCACCAGCCGATATTAAACATCTGCCATTTTCATCCTTATCTTCACAATTGCAAATAGCTTGGTCACAATTAGAGTTATACCTAAAATTTCCTTTAATTCTTGGCCATAGAACAGAAAAGAAAAAAAAGGCCAGAACAGCCACTATAATAGCTACAACAACTGTCGTGTTAAGTTCGCCAGTAGCCTCCTTCATATTCTAACCTCCTAATCTATTACGTGTCCTCTCCGCCACCGTCTTTATCTACCTTTTGTTTCTCATAGTATTGTTTACAACTTCCACTCCAAACTGTAGTTCCTTGGTCATCAACTGCCGTACAATTTGTATTATCAGCACCTGTACAATCAGCCATAGAACAATATGTACTAGCTTGAATAGAATTTCTAATACCAGGCCATACAAAGGCGTAGAAGAATGCTGCAACTGCCGCTATAGCAACAACTGTAACAACTGTCATATTTAACTCACCAGTAGCCTCTTTCATAAAAATTATTCCTCCTTTTACTTTTTATTATTATACCTAATTTTTTTTAAAATATCAACACTATAAGATAAATTTACACATTTTTTTGTTGCTTATAAATTATACCTCCAAAGATTATTAAAGATATTAGACTAATTAACCCACCTAAAATTAATCCTTTTGGCCTATAATTAACCTCAATTATATGGCTTCCTTTACTAACTTTAAAAGCAACAAAAGTATCAATTGCTTCTTTGTAATTTACTTCTTTTCCATCTATCTTAATTGAAAGGCCTTTATCATAAGGAATACTTAACATAACATACCCATCACTAGTATTAATACTCCCCTTTAATATGTTTTTATTATCTATTATAGTCTCCCAATTAGTTTTATCTTTTATTTCTTTTATTTTTTCTTCATATGTATCTAAATCTAAAAATGAAAATAAATAATCATTAAACTTATAAATTAAACTTTCATCATAAATATAATTAACCTCTAATATATCGCCTGCCTCTAAAATAACTAAATTATCAGTTTCTTTATTATGTAATTCTTTATTTTTTCCATTAATTTTAAAATCTATTATTCCTGAAGAGGCAATTTTAATATCATTAAAAATAACCATTTCTCTTTTTTTAGCTTGATATTTAATCTTTATTTTAGGATTACTACCTATATCATATAAACCTTTATCTTTACTATATTCCATATCTATAATTTCAATATTATCTTCACTTAAAGTATTAAATAAATTTATCTTTTTACCAAGTAAACCACTATAAATATTATTAATATTCCTAATATAATCTTCACTTAATTTTATATCTAAAAAACTTTCTGGTACTTGATAACCAAATGGAAGCGCATTTTCATTTACACAAATTTTTTCTTGACACTTATAATAATTACTTTCACCAATAAGATATTTAACTCCAATTAAAGATAATACTGCCGGATTATAAATATAAAATTTTTGTTGATTAACATCTTTATTAGAAACATTGATATTATCAATAAAATATTTCCCTTTACTATTATATGTGGAACTAAATAGCTCTACTGAATTAAAGCCATAAAGAAACCCTTCATTGGCATACCCATTAGATATAATTGTACTTCTCCATTTATCTTTCTCTGGTATTTTATCTACTAATTCTTTTTTTTCTTGATAACTAGTTTTCAATTCTTCGTATATACGCCCCTTATTAACATCCAAATTATGATATGTATTAAGACCTATTTCTAATAATACTAATAATATAAATATATATTTTGGTTTTATAAAAAACATATAAATAAAGAATAACCCTAAGCTTATAAACATGAAATAAATATATGTATCATCTAACATTAATCCTTTTAATTTATAACTTAAAGATGCTATAACAAGTATTGCAAATATAATAACTATCAAGGCTTTAATACTTCCTAAATTTCTATTATCAAAATTACAAAATGATTTATAAGCAATCAAAATTAAGAAAAAACTAAATAAAAATTGATATCTATGGCTCCACCAAATCGGAGCTTGTAACATATTCCAAGAAAAATCAAGAAAATTAAAACTAAAAGAGACTATAAAAAATATTATAACCCCCAATGAAACTTTCTTTTCTTTTAACTTTACATTTTTATTAAAGAAGAAATAAATGACTAATACTAAAACAAAAAGTGTACAAAATATATTATTACTTCCAAAATTATAATTATCATTAATTATAAAAGAGCCTATTGTAAAATTATAAGGAAGAGAAAAAAGAGTAAAATTTTGTATCTTAAATAAATTTTTTAATTTAAAACTAGTAAATCTCCCCATAAATAAACTAACTAAAGAAGGAAGTATTACTATCATTCCAATTAAACTCGCTAAAATAGAATAAAGAATAAATCTTTTAATTACATCTTTTTTTAACTTTTCATTAATTAAAGTATAATAAAGAAAATATATTACTAAAAAAATACATATCATAAAAGCCATATAATAATTTATCATTATAGTTAAACTAAGCATCAAAACATATAAAATACATTTTTTATCATCAATTAAATTATCAAGTCCTAAAATAATTAAGGGTAATAAATAATAAGCATCAAGCCACATAATATGCATCAAATAAACTGTAATATAGCCACTTAAAGCATATATAAATGAAAACATTAAATTCCATACTGTATATTTATATTTAGTATTCCTGTGATTTAAATAAACATTCATAAATAATCCACTTAAACCAAGTTTTATATATATAAGTATTGTAAAAAAAATGTAAATATTTTCTCTCTTAAAAAAGATACCTAGTAAATTAAAAGGACTACCAGCATAAAGATTAATAATACTTAAAAAATTAACCCCCATCCCTCCATGTAAAGTAAAAAGAAGTGATGAGCCTGTTTTAAGTTTGTAAGTATATTCTTCTAATATTGGGGCGTATTGATAATAAGCATCAAAAACATTAAAAGTATGCTTCCCAAATGGTATAAAACCCACAAAAGTAGAAATTAGAAATAATCCTAAAATTGGACATATAAAACATAATATATAATAAAAATATTTCTTTTTCATATCATTACTCCTATTACTATTCTAACAATAAAAGCTTTTTTAATCAATTGCAAAAATAATATAATTATGATATATTTATTATTGAAATAGAGTGATTAACATGAAAGATAAATTTATTAATATATTAAAAGGTTTTGGCACTATTATTCTTTATTTTTCTCTTGCCTTTTTAGGAGGTATTCTTTTTGGTAAATTTTATGATAGTTCAAATAAAGTAATAGCAACCCTCTCTCAACTAGGAACATATACTTTAATATTACTAGTTCTTTTTCTTATTTATCACAAACGTTTAATTAATGATTTTGAAAACTTTAAAAAAGAATATCTTGATACAGCTTTAAAAAACTGGTTAATAGGTCTTGTTATCATGTATATTAGTAATATTATAATTGGATTAATTGTTCATGATATACCCGTAAATGAAACGCAAAATAGACTTCTTTTAGAGAAGTATCCTATAAGTAATATAATAACTATGGTTTTTATTGGTCCTTTACTTGAAGAAATAACTTTTAGAGCAAGTTTTAAAAATGCTTTTAGTAAGTGGTTTACTTTCGCGGGTTTCACGGCAATTATTTTTGGGTTAGCTCATATTGCCGAGTTTAATTTATTAGAATTTTTATTTGTTATTCCTTATGGAGCTTTAGGTTTCTTTTTTGCTAAAACTTTCTATGAAACAGATAATATTTATTCTTCGTTTATTATTCATATGCTTCATAATGCTTTATGTATAATAATTTTATTTGTTTTAGGAGGTATTTCATGAAACATCGCCTTTTTAAATTTTTTTCTTTATTAATTATTATTGTATTTTGCTTTTATTTATATGGCCGCTATATAAATACGAAAAGCTTTAAAGTTATAGAAACTCCTATATATGATAAAAATTTAAGTCCAGATTATAATGGTTTTAAAATAGCTCACTTTTCCGATATTCATTATGGAAGAACTATTAATGAAACAGAACTTAAAAAAATAGTTAAAGAATTAAATAATTTAAATGCTGATATAGTTATATTTACAGGAGACTTATTTGATTATAAAAAGATATCTAATCAAGATAAAAAATTAATGATAAAATATTTAAGTGAAATAAAAGCTAAACTTTATAAATTTGCAATAATTGGAGATTATGATAAATTATATTTAAGTGACTATCAAGAAATATTAACAGAATCTAATTTCCTACTTTTAAATAATAGTTCTAAATTAGTTTATTATGATAGTACTACTCCCCTTAATTTTATTGGTTTAACTGATAATAAGAGTGATTTAATTACAAATGATTATTATAATATTCTTTTATTTCATGAACCAGATTTAATTAAAGATATTAAGAATATTAATTTAGCTTTTGCAGGACATTCTTTAGGAGGACAGTTTAAAATTCCTTTTATTGGAGGAATAAGAAAAATTAAAGGTGCTACTACTTATATTGAAAGTTATTATAAAATAAATAATACAGAGCTTTTTATTTCAAATGGACTTGGAACTCAAGATATAAGTATGAGATTATTTAATAGTCCTTCTATAACTTTATATCGTTTATATAATAGTTAAAATAAGCATCAATATTTTTAATTGCTCATAACTTCTTTTATCTTACTTTTAGCGTTTATTACATCTTCCATATTAGGCTCCATAACATAAGATTTTGCCTCTTTATAAGAATAAGTATATTGATAATCATCACTACCATCTAAACTATAAGTATCAATATCCCAATTTTTATTATCTTTAATTTGTTTTTTAATAAAATCTGTAATGTTATTCATTTTCATATTTGTAACAAAAAAGTTTTCTAATGAATTTAATAAACTATTATATTTAATAATAATATCAGGACTTATTGCTTTATCTATTAAAGCTTTTATCATATTAGCTTGATTTTCTATTCTAACTCTATCTCCTCCCCCAAAAGCTTTTCTTTCTCTAACAAAAGATAGAGCTTCTTCTCCCATAACATAATTATTACCCTTTTTATAACTATAACCATCTCTTGATATAAAAGTATTTTCTGAATAAACATTTACTCCCCCTAAAGCATCAACTATCTTAGTAAGAGAACTAAAATTAACTTTAATATAATAATTAATATTTATATCTAATAATTTTTCTATTGTCTTAACACTTACATCTATTCCATATATTCCCGCATGTGTAAGTTTATCTTTTTCGCGAATTTCACCTAAAGTAACATAATAATCTCTAGGTATTGATATAATTTCTACTTTTCTTTTCTTAGGATTAATTGCCATAAGCATATTAACATCACTTCTTGAAACACTACTAACTTGCCCATAAGTATCTATCCCCGAAATATAAAGGATAAAAGAATCTTTAGTTATATCTACATCTTTAGTAACATCTTCAATCGGTACATCTATCGCTATTTTATCTATTATCTTAAAACTTTTCGCAAACTCTTCATTATTTTCCCCTAATATTCTAAGCATAGACTCTTCAATTACCATACTATCTATATTCCCAATTATAAATTCTTTTTTTAACTCACTTACATCTAAAAAAGCCTTAAAACTAACATCTATTTTATTACTAATCTTTTTCTTAACTAAATCTAAACCCTCAGTCTTAAAATCTAATATTCCCATATTAAGTTTATCTAAATCATCTAATATTTTATACTCTTTTTCTTTTAAAACAATAATATTATAATTTTCTGTCTTATAATTAGAAAAACCAAGCTTCTTTAAAAAACCTAAAGTATTAAGCTCATATACTATTCCAAGTATTAATATTACTATATATATAAGTGAAAAAACTGTTCCAAATATTCTTTTCCTAACCCCTCTTTTTGTTAATATAAGACTAGATAACCCTCCTGTTATAAATATTAATAATAAACTTAATACTATAAAATATTCTCCTGGTAATATATTAATAAATTTAAATAATAAAAGTGTAATAATAGAAACTATAACCATTACTACTACTAAATATTTAAAAAAAGGAACTATTTGTCTTTTCTTAAATTTACTCTTTCCCATATTCTCTTCCTCAGTTCTATTTATATTATACCATCTATAAGTTTAAAAGAAAAAAATATTTTCATATCTAGACACTAAATAGACAATTAAAAGAATATAACTAAAACCTAATAATAAAGCTCCTATTACATCACTAAAATAATGCACCCCTAAAAATATTCTACTATACCCAATTAAATAAATTAAACTTAATAAAACTAATATTAATATAATTTTAATCGGTAATATAAGAATACTACTACTTATTAATAATATCAAAAATCCATAAAAAGTTATCGCACATAAAGTATGTCCTGATGGAAAACTGTACCCTTTTTCTCTCACTAATCTCTTAACATTAGGCCTTTCTCTTTTAAATAAATGTTTTAAAACTAATATCAAAATACTATCTATAATCATTATAAAACTAATAAGTAGTGTTATTTTATCTCTAAATATTAAAACTAATAATATACATAATAAAATAAAAAACTTTGTACTAGCAAAATTAGTTATTAATCTAAAAAAAGTTGTTCTACCATTACTTATATTCATTTTATTATATACTTTCTTATCTATATAATCTAACTTACCAATACTCATTAAATAAGCCCAAATTATAAATAAAAAATAAAATACTATTATTATACCTATCATATTAATCACTATCTAATTATATCTTAAAAATAAGTATTATATCAATATTTTTTTAGAATTTATCATTTTATTTACTTCCTTAATACTTAAAATAAACATCATAATAACTATTGTTATTACTTAGACTTAAAAAATCTATTTATTAAATTACTACTAAATATTAAACATATTAAAAAAGAACTAACTATTGCAATAATATAAAAGTAATCTGTAAACATAAACTTTTCATTTATAATTAAAGTTATTATTCTATGTATCATATATATACTTAAAGAATTTCTCCCAAACTTACTTATAAATATTATTTTTTTATTTACACTTATATTATAAACAAATATAAATAATAATATATCAAGTATATAAATAGTTGTTCTAATAAGAAACTCAAAATTACTAAAATAAATAGAACCCATATAAAAATTAAGACTATTATTACTCCTAGAAATTAAAAATAAAATGCTTAAAACTATAATACACCCAATAAAACTTAAAACTTTATTTATCTTTATTTTCTTAAAATCTGTTATATACCCTAAATAAAAGAATAAAAAGAAATTTATATATCTTGTATCACTAATATTTAAAAAACCACTAAAAATAGAACTTAAAAATAATAATATTAATATAGGAATTTTAAACTTTTTAAATATATTTTTCCTATCTATAAAAACCATAAGTCTATATATAAATAAAGCAAGCATATACCATGAAGAATATTTAATACCAAACTCTAAATTAGAAGTTATTATATAATTATATAGTATATAACTTAAATCAAGCATAATAAATAATAACATTAAATGTATTAAAGATTTACTATTTATCTTTTTAGAAAAATAACCTGATACTATAAAAAATAAAGGCATATGAAAAGTATATATAAAAGAAGTTATTATATTAATATCTAAAGAATTAGTAAACTTAACTGAATATAATATATGTGCTAAAACAACTAAATATATTAATACTCCCTTTATATTATCATATCTAATATCTCTTTCCATTATATCACCAAATATTTGATTTATTTAATAACAAACCATACAATCATATTTTACCCTTTTAAATAAAGTTTTTTCTTCATTATTACAACTATAATGATTAACTATAATTCCTTTATCTATATAATCTTTTTTATTACATTTATTTATATGTTCTCTTATATGCAAGATTGGACTATTATTAAAAACTTTCGCTTGTATTGTATCAAGTGCAATAACACTAACCAAAACTCCCAAAACAATTAATGTAATCTTTAAACTTTTTTTCATAACTCCTCCATATTTTAAGAATTAATATCTATTTCTTTTTCTTCTTTTATTTGTTCAAGTTCCATTATGTTACAAATTTCCTCTTTCATTTTTTTAAATTGAGGTATTATAAA
>CANQTE010000033.1 GCA_947626695.1 uncultured Bacilli bacterium
ACAAGTATTTAAGTAATGTTAAAATAATATTTACAAAATAACTTTTTTAATAATTAGTTATGTGTTAAAATTAATTTGAGGAGTATTTATGAAAAAAGAAGATTTGAGTTTAATAGTTATGAATAATTGTTTAGAATTAGGATTAAAAGTAAGTGAAGAGATTAAGAAAATTAGGAAAAGTGATAATAATTATTTAGTACCTATAAATACAGTGAGATTTAGTGATGGTGAAGGAAAAGTTAATATTTTAGAGAGTATTAGAGGAAAAGATGTTTATATCCTTTCTGATACTCATAATTATAGTATAACATATAAGATGTATGATTTTATTCATCATATGAGTCCTGATGAACATTTTATGGATATTAAAAGAACTATTTTAGCTATTATGGGACATGCGAAAAGTATCAATGTTATTATGCCTTTTTTGTATTCATCAAGGCAACATAGAAGAAAATCAAGAGAATCCTTAGATTGTGCTTTAGCTTTACAAGAATTACAATCATTAAATGTTAATAATATAATTACTTTTGATGTACATGACCCTAATGTTCAAAATGCGGTACCTACTTTATCTTTTGATAATTTTTTTACGACAAATGATATGTTAAAAGTATTTTTAAAAAATGAAGAGTTTGATTCAGAGAAGACTTTAGTTGTTAGTCCTGATACAGGGGCTATGGATAGAGCAAGATTTTTGGCAGATATATTAAGAGTAGATGTTGGTATGTTTTATAAAAGAAGAGATATTTCTAAAATTGTTAATGGGCAAAATCCAATTGTAGCTCATGAGTATTTAGGTAAAGATGTTACGGGGAAATCAATTATTGTAGTTGATGATATGCTTGCAAGTGGGACATCTATGTTAGATGTTGCTTTAGAACTTAAAAAAAGAGGTGCTAATAAAATATTCTTTTTTACGACTTTTGCTTTATTTACTGGGGGATATGAGAAGTTTGAAAAAGCTTATAATGAGGGAGTATTTAATGCGATATATTCAACTAATTTAACTTATATACCAGAAGAAATTAAAAATAAAGTATGGTTTAAGATGGCAGATTGTTCTACTTATTTAGCAAAAATTATTGATAGTTTAAATAAAGGGAATTCTATTACGGCGCTTATGAAAGATAATTCAGCGATTACTAATTATAAAAAAGAGAAAAACTTATATAAAGATTAAAAAAAGTAGCTTGTTCTTAAGTTACTTTTTTAGTTACCTTTTTTACGATTTAATGTTAATGGAGCAGTAGTTTTAAATGCTTCTAAATCATTATAAAACTTACTTTGTTCTGTAGGTATATAAGCATTTGCTTGTAAAACACTATAATTATCAGAAACATTAGCACCTAAAATGCCCATATTCATTTGATATACTATACCTGTTTTTAAATCAACATAAACAATATAAGTCATAATTTTTTCTTCACCGTTTATTGATACCACATTATAAAGTTTTTCTAATAACACACAATTTTTTTCCATTAACCAAAGTTTTAGTGATAATAAATAATTTGGACAAATTACATAATTAACTAAATCATTTGGAAAAAAGTTACCTATATGTTTATAGCCTTGTGATTTTAAGGAAGTGATTTCCGCTTGTAAACTCTCTGGAAAAGTTGTTTCTATATAATGAAACTTTCTTAAAGATTTGGCTGTGCCATTTACTTGCTCACTTTCTATTTTAGTGTAGTATTTAGTTACTTGAAACTTTCCATCAACATATTCAATATCATAAACGTAGGCTTCATTATCAAATAATTTCATTTATTATTCTCCCCTTTCGGAACTATATTGTACCATAAATTTGGAAAATGTCAAATTTTTTTGATGCTGATATATTTAATATGTATGCTGATATATTTGATATGCATCGTACAAAAATGTTTAAAATGTTAAAAAAGTACTATGTATCGTACAAAACTTGACAAAATAAAAAATTGTATTATAATTGTAATATACAAGGAGATGGGAATATGCTTAAAAGAGAAAAATATTTGAAAGATATTAGACCTTTTTATGATGAAGATTTAATTAAAGTTATCACGGGTATAAGAAGATGTGGGAAATCAACATTATTAGGGCAAATAGTAGATGAAATACATGAGAAAATAAGTGATGAACATATAATATATATTAATTTTGAAGATGTTACATATTCAGATATTAAAAACTTTAAAGATTTAAATAACTATATCTTAAATTTAATGAAAGATAATAAAAAATATTATTTATTTTTTGATGAAATTCAAAATATAGAAGAATGGGAAAAAACTATTAATTCTCTTAAAGCTACCAAAAATGTATCTATTTTTATTACAGGTTCTAATAGTGATTTATTATCTGGAGATTTAGCAACTCTTTTATCAGGAAGATATATAAGTTTTAAAATGTTGCCATTTACTTTTAATGAAGTATGTATATTAAAGGGAAAAGAAAAAGTAGAAGATTTATTTTTTAACTACTTGAAATGGGGAGGAATGCCTCAAAGATTTAGATTTGATGATGAAAAGCAAATAAGAGCATATCTATCTGATGTTTATGATTCTATTGTTATGAAAGATATAATTAAAAGATTTAAAATAAATGATATAGATTTATTTAGTAGAATAGTAGAATATATTATGACAACCCCTTCTCAAGTTTTCTCAGCAGATAATTTAGCTCTTTATTTTAAAAATAATGATAATAGAGTTGTATCAAAAGAAACTATATATAATTATCTAGAATATATGTGTAAAGGACTATTAATATCAAAAGTAGATAGATACGATGTTAGAGGAAAAAGAATATTAAATGGAAAATATAAATATTATTTAATGGACTTAGGGTTAGGTAGAATTATGAATACATCTAAAAAAGAACAGCTTGGTGCTTATATAGAAAATATTGTTTATAATGAATTAATATATAGAGGATATGATGTTAAAATAGGTACATTAGATAATGGGGAAATAGACTTTATTGCTCTTAAAGATGGCAAAAAAGAATATTATCAGGTTTGCTATCAAATTGGTGATGATGATAAAGTTTGGGAAAGAGAATTTGGAATTTATAAAGATATTGCCGACAATTATCCTAAATATGTTATTTCAACAGATAAGTTTGATTTATCACAAGATGGAATTATACACAAAAATATCATAACTTGGTTATTAGAAAGAGAGGACTAATAAGTCCTATTTCTTTCTTTTAATATTAATAAGTCTTTTTTTATCAAAAGTAAGCTCAATAATTCTAATACCGTCCCATGCTCCATCTATTATGGAATCTTCATTATAGTTAAGTATTAATCTATTATCAAGATTAAATCCTTTCTCACAATATTCTGTAAGTAAACTTGTTATGGCAACATTATGCGTAAATAAAGCAATAGTTCTATTCTCTTCATTAATTAAAATATTATTAATAAATTTTAACATACGTTTTTTTACATCATTTAAAGATTCTCCTCCATTTAATTTATAATCAAAATCATTTTCTTGACTTTCATTTACAAAACGGATTTTTTTATCTCCTAAAGTGCCAATTACTCTTTCTCCTAATTCTTTTTTTATGTTTATTTGTAAATCTAGAAAGTTTGCTAAATATTTGGCAGTGCCAATAGCCATGACATAATTAGATGTATATATTTTGTTAATATATTGTAAATATTCTGTATTAATAAGTTTTCTACTTTCTTCTTCGCCTTCAATGCTTAATATTCTTTTTTCTCTTTTACTTTCTAAAGTTTCATTATTATCAAAGTTTAAATTATTCATGGTAAGACCATTGTTTATTAAATAAATAGTTGTCAATTTAAAATACCTCCTAATATTCCATAGCTAAAAATTAACATTATTAAACCAGCGATAAATACTCCAAATGTGGCCGATAGAAATGATTTTTTCTTATCCATACCAAGAAGGGACGCGATTAGGCAACCAGTCCAAGCACCTGTTCCGGGAAGTGGTATGCCCACAAAAAGAATTAAACCTAGATACTTTAACCTTTCAATTTGATCTTTTTTACTACTCGCTTTTTGTTCTATTTTAGTTACTATTTTTCCAAGTAATTTGCCTCTTTTTTTTAACATATCAAATATTTTAGTAATAAACCAAAGTATAAAGGGTATAGGAATAATATTACCTATAAAACACACGATAAAACTAGGTATTATTGGGGCTTTCATTAGGGACGCGGCAATTAATCCTCCTCTTAATTCTAAGATAGGCATTAAAGATATAATAAATATTACTAAATATTTGCCCCACCAAACACTTGTAATACTACCAAAGATACTAATTAATGTTTTTGCTAATTTTTCTGCCATTTTTTATTACCTCTAGTTAATTATAACTAAAAATGTTTAATCTAGCAAGTATTTTTAATTTACAAAAAAGAGTTTATGATTTATAATCTTTTAAAGAAAGAAGTGAATAGCATGATAAATATTGTTTTATTTGAACCAGAAATACCTGGAAATACAGGAAATATTATGAGAACTTGTGTGGCCACAAACAGTGTATTACATTTAATTAAGCCTTTAGGTTTTAGTTTAGATGAAAAATATATTAAAAGAAGTGGTGTAAATTATATAGATAAGTGTAAATATTATGTATATGAGAATATTGAAGAATTTTTTATGAAGAACAAAGGAGAATATTTTTTCTTAACTAGATATGGACATAAGCCTCTTTCTAATTTCCAATTTAAAGATATTAAAGATAATATATATTTAATATTTGGGAAAGAATCAACTGGTATTCCAAGAGAAATATTAAAGCCTTATATAGATAGATGTTTTAGAATTCCTATGAGTGCTAATGTTAGAGCTCTTAATTTAGCAAACTGTGTTGCGATATGTACATATGAAGTATTAAGGCAAAAAAATTATGAGGGTCTTTTATTTGATGAACCTCATAAAAGTAAAACATTTATTGAAGATGCTTAACAACCTTTTTTATCTTTACAAGTATTATCTTTTAAGTCTTTGAATGTTTCATTAAAGATTTTAGATAATTCTTTTTTTTGAGTATCATTTAAGCCTAAATATGGGTCTTCTTGACTTTCGACTGTTCCTTCATGAAAGCCTACAATTTCACCATCTTTAATTGCTACAACAGTTGGAGCATATAATCTTTTTTCTTTCGCATCATATTCTTTATTATTTGCCTCTATTGTATATTCTTCTAAATATTCGTCTAGTTTATCTAATATTTGATAATAACCTTCTGTTCCCTTTTTAGTATTAGTTAATTTTTTATTTTTAACTTCAAAAGTAGAACGAATATCTTTTACATCAACATAATAAAGATTTTCAATTCCATTGTCGTCTATGCTTGTAAGTAAAGTTTCAACTAGACTACGACACCAAGGGCATGAATTAAAGCCAAAGTAAATAACTCCTGTACCATCTTCAAGGACAGATACTATTTCTTCATCTGTTTTAATATCAACAGGATTATTCTCTTTAATAGAGACATTTAAATAGTCTTGGTCATTACTATTTTTAGTATTATTTAATGACTCATATTGTTCCTTAAATGCTTTAGAATCCGCGGTTGCCTTTCTTTCTTCTTGTTTAGGTTCTTCTTCTTTTTCTTCATGCATAGAATATATTTTAAAACCTGCTGCGAGAACTAATATAACCCCTAGTAATATTCCTAACATCCTTTTTTTATCCATAAATACCTCACCTATGAATATTTTATCTTATTTAAGATAAAAAATCAACCTAAAAAGCGTACATAAAACATAACAATACAGACAAATAAAAGAATAGCTAATAATACTATTATAATAGCACTGTTACGATTATTGATTTTTTTTAATTTAAGTAATTCACTTGTTATTTCTTTTTTTTGCATATATATCACCTTCTATTATAATTATAAAGCAAAATATTAAGTTTATGTAATAAAATAAAGATAAAAGTGTCAATAAGTGTCAATTTTTGCGTAATTTTTGTATAGACAAATAAGAAAAATAAGAGTATAATTAGAAACAGTTATTTAACTTTAACTTTTTTTAAGGAGAAATTTTATGGAAAATAAGTTTAATTTAACAAGAGAACAAAATGTTTTTGTAGCGAAAAGAAATATAGTTGATTATATTTGGAAAAGTGCTAATTTAGAAGGTATTGGAGTAACTTATCCAGAGACACAAGTAATATATGATGGTGGTATAGTTAATGGACTTACTGTTGATAAAATAATTGCTATTAATAATTTAAAATATGCTTGGCAATTTATACTTGAAAATGATAAGATTGATTATGATTTTAAAGTATTATGTCATTTACACAAATTAACTTGTGATAAATTAGTTTTAGAAGAAAATTTAGGAAAGTTAAGAAAAGTATCTGTAAATATTGGTGGAACTACTTGGAGACCACAATTCCCAATAGAAAGCCAAATTAAAGAAGAATTAGAAATGCTACTTAAAAATAATAATAAAACAAAAACAGAACTTGCGATTGAAATAATGTTATGGATTATGAGAAGGCAAATGTTTATAGATGGTAACAAAAGAGTTGCGATGTTATTTGCTAATAAAATAATGATTGATAATGGGTGTGGGATAATATCTATTTCTCAAGAAAATCAGCCTATGTTTTTTGAAAAGTTAATTAAATTTTATGAAACAGGAGATAATTCTGACTTAAAAAAATGGATTTATGATACTAGTATAGATGGTATTGATTTAAATAACTAAAATTAAAGGAGGAAAATTTATGAAAAATGATAATATAACTACGTCTGTTGTAGCTTTAGGGGGCTTAGGCGAAGTTGGAAAAAATATGTATGTTGTAACTCATAATGATGAGATTATAATTATAGATGCAGGAGTTATGTTTCCAGAAGATGATTTACTTGGAATAGATTATGTTATACAAGATGTTACTTATTTAAAACAAAATGAAGAGAAAATTAAATGTTTAGTTATAACGCATGGACATGAGGACCATATTGGAGGAATATCTTTTCTTTTAAATAGTGTTAATATTCCAAAGATATATGCTTCTAAAATTGCCGCGGATTTAATAGTTAAAAAATTAACAGATAAAAATATTAATTATAGTAATATTGAAATAGTTACCGAAAAAACAGTAATTAAGACTAAACATTTTAAAGTAGAGTTTGTTGCCACTACCCATTCAATTCCAGGCTCTTTTGCTATTGCTATTCATACTCCAAATGGAATTATATTTGAAACAGGAGATTTTAAGTTTGATTTAACACCAATTGGACCAATGGCTAATATTCATAAGATGGCAGAATTAGGAAGTAAAGGTGTAACTCTTTTACTCAGTGATTCGACAAATGCTTTAGCACCTGGTTTTTCAAAAAGTGAATCTAGTGTTGATGAAGCTTTAAATGATATTGTTTCTAAACATTTTGGAAGAGTTATTATTGCGACTTTTGCTTCTAATATATATAGAATTAAACATATTGTAGAGACTTGCAAAAAAAATAACCGTAAGATTATTATATTTGGTAGGTCTATGGAAACTAGTATAGAACTTGCTTTAAATAATGGTTTAATTAAAGATAAATCACTTTTTATAGATAATAATCAAGCTAAAAGTTTAAAGAAAAAAGAAATATGTATTTTATGTACAGGAACACAAGGAGAACCTCTTGCAGCTTTATCAAGAATTGCCAATGGAGTTCATAAACAAATAACTTTAATGCCTGATGATTTAGTAGTATTTTCTTCATCTCCTATTCCTGGTAACGCGGCAAGTATAAATAGAGTAATAAATAAATTATATTTAAAGGGTGTTAAAGTTTATACAAATAAGACATTTAATGATGTTCATACATCAGGTCATGCGAAAGAAGAAGAACTTAAATGGATGCTTAGAATAATTAATCCAAAATATTTTATGCCTATGCATGGAGAATATAGAATGCTTAAACAACATGGAGAAATAGCCGCCTCATGTGGTATTCCAAGAGATAATATATTTATATGTAAAAATGGTGATGTTATAAATATTAATAAAGGAATAGTTACAAGAGGAGATACTGTTAAAAATGGTGATGTTTATGTTGATGGGTCAAGAATTGGAGATATAGGCTCACAAGTAATTAAAGATAGGAAATTAATGTCTAGTGATGGAATACTTGTAACAATACTTAATATTAATACTTTAACAAGACAATTATTAATTAAGCCTAATGTTACAACAAGAGGATTTATAATGGTTAATGAAAATCCTGAATTAATAAGTAAAATAGAACATAAAGTATCTCTAATAGTTAATAAATGTTTAGCACAAGCACCATATAATTATACAGATTTAAAAAATCAAATTATATTAGAGTTATGTCCATTTATTAATGAACTTACAGGAAGAAGGCCAATTATTTTACCTGTTATTATGGAAGTTAATAGAGCTTAGATTTTTTCTTCACGAAATACAGGTTGTCTTAATTTTCCCTCTTTAGTTCTTTCTAAATAACTTACTAATACTTGATATTTTGGTCTTACAAATTTAATATTTTCATTATAATTTACTAATATATTTTTACGAGAACTACATTTTAATAATTTTTTAATAATGGTATTATTTGGCATAACGGATACTTTACCAACATAATACCATTTTTTATTTTTATATTCTCCTAATATTAAACTATATTTAGTAGTATTAAAAGTAATTCCATGGACATAAAAATATTCTTCTTTAATGTTTTTTATTTTTAGCCAAGAGTTTACTCTTTTTCCAGGATAATATAGACTATTTTTTTCTTTAGCAACAATTCCTTCAAGATTTAGTTTTTTAATCATTTTAAATAGTTTAAGACCATTTTTATAAGTTTTAGATTTAATAAAAAAGTTAGTGTTAGAATATTTATTTAAGATAATCTTTCTTTTTTCTAAAGGGAAATTTATAAGTTCTTTATCTTCATAAAGTATATCAAAAGCAATAAAAATAACTGGTATTTCATTTTTTAATTCATTTATTTTAGTTATATCTTTTACATTACTTCTTTCTTCTAGTTTTTTAAAGCTTGGTTTATTATTTAGAAAAGTAATTATTTCACCATCAAAGATTACTTTTTTATTATCTGCTAATTTTTTTATAGAATGTAATTCGGGATATATATTTGTTATATCTTTACCATTTCTACTTTTAATAGTAATACTATTTTTACTAGCATAAATAATAGCTCTTATACCATCAAATTTTAATTCATAAACATAATTATTATCTTGAAATGGTTTATTTACTTCTTTTAAAAGCATAGGTTTTATTTCTTTTTTATCAAACATTTTTAAGACTCATTTCTAGGGCTGTCATTAAATCTTTGATGTTTTTAGGAGGTTTAGGAGCTTCTTTTTTAATTTTTTCGCCAGTAATTTTTTTATTAAGAGCATTTTTTATTTTTTCTTGATATTCATCTATTAATTCTTCAGGTTTAAATTTAATTTTTAGAGAGTTTATTAGTTTTACTGCAAGTTCTAATTCTTGTTTGCTAAATTTAGTGTCACTTACTACATCTGGTATTATAATTTCTTCTGGAAAGTATAGAGTATTCATGATTAAATCATTATCTTTTAAACGAATTATAGAGTAATAAAATTTAGTACTAATAATAGTTTTAGCAAGAGCTATTTTATTTGTTTTATTTAAAGCAACCTTAAATAGACTTAAAGCTTTATTTTTAGTATCACTTGTGATTATATAACTTTTTTCTAAATATATAGGGTCTATTTCTTTTAAATCAATAAAGCCCACGATTTCAATAGTTTTTTCAGTTTCACTTTTTAGGTTATCTAATTCTTCTTTAGTTAAAGTTACATATTTTTCTTTTTTATATTGATAACCTTTAATAATATCAGTTTCTTTTAAATCTTTTTTACATTTGGGACAATATTTTATATATTTAACTCGGGTTAAACATTTTTTATGAAGTTGATTAAAAGATATATCATTATTTTTTATTATAGGATTAATAGTTATGGGAATATTTACTAAGCCAAAAGAAATAGATGTCTTTTTCATGAGTATCACCTATTTAATATAGTGGTAAAATTTATTAAGATTATGTATTATTTTAAATATTTAAAAATTAATTTTTATTTATTGTTATTGTAATTTTTTCGTCATTAAGTAAATCTTTAATATCTATATCAAGTACTCTAGCTATACAAGCAAGAGTATCAAGTCTTGGTCTTTTAACAATTTTGATGCTTTCTAAATCTCTTATAAATTGATGGGTAAAACCACTTCTATCTGCGAGTTCTTGTGCTGTCATATTTCTTAATTTGCGATATTTTTTAATGTTTATTCTAGCAATATAATAGTAATAATCATTATCTGTTTTATTCATATATAACACCTAAGTATATTTTATCAGTAAATTTTAAAAAATATGTCTTCCATTTGAAGACATAACGTGATATAATTTAAATGTAAATTAGAAATTTCTAATATAATTGATATTTAATCAATTAAGAAAGAAAGGTTGATATGAAATTAGAAAAGTTAAGTAAAGGGAAATTTATTAAGACAAGTATAATTGTTTTAATAACTATAAGTATAGTTGGAGTTATATTTATAAATAAGAGTAAAGCTAAGTATAGAGTTACACAAAGTATACAAGTAGTGAGTGGTGAAGTTAATTATAAAGTTCCTGATTTAAATGTATTAGCACTTTATAAGCAAAAAGTAGTAGGTAATACTGACGATAATAATTATGAAAGTATAACGGATGTACCTACTGGTAGTTATAAAGTTAATACAGATAAAAGTTATTGTACTATTGTAGGTAATGATACACAACTTAAAGATATACCAATGGAATATAAAGATAATAAGGTTTACATTGGTATAAAGAGGAAGGGCACTAAATGCTATGTTTATTTAGATATAGACAATGGCACATCAGGAACAGATTTATTAGCAAGTTTAAAGGTAAATAGTACAAGTGATGGATGTCCTGCGTATGAAGATGCACCATCAGTAACGAGTGTAAAATCTTCAGGAAGTTTGTTCTGTAAAGGGAAAGACGATTTTGGAGATACGTATTATTTTAGAGGAAATCCAACAAATAACTGGGTTAAGATTGGAAATTTTTATTGGAGAATAATAAGATTTAATGGTAATGGTAGTATAAGATTAATTTATTCAGGAAGTGGAAGTGCTCAGACAAGTGGAACAGGTACTCAATTAAATTCTACTTCTGCATATAATAACCAATATAATAATGCAAATTATGTAAAATATATGAACGGTAGTGCAGATAGTACCATAAAAGGTGTATTAGATAGTTGGTATAATACTAATTTAAAGAGCACATATGGAAGTAAAATGGATGGAAGTGTAGGTTTCTGTAATGATGCTGATAACGGAACATATTCTAGTGGTATACAATTTTTTAAACCACATGATAGAATATATCCTAATGAAAAACCAACGTTTAAATGTGGAACACCAACAACTAACTTATTTACAACAAGTGGAGGAACAAAAGGAAATCAAAAATTAACAAACCCAATCGGTTTAATTACTATTGACGAAGCAAGTTTTGCAGGAGGTCTTTGGGTTACAGATAATCCTGGTTATTACTTATACACAAATAGTATATACTGGACAATGTCTCCGTCTTACTTTAATAGTAATAGCGTGCGCGTGTTCGTTGTGGATAACAATGGCAACCTCTTAGACGACTATGTGTCCGACGGGGATGGTGTGCGCCCAGTAATAAATCTGAGGTCTGATACACTGTTTAAAACAACATCAGAAGTTGATAAAGGGACAGCTGATAATCCATATATTGTACAATAATCTTTTGCTTAAGTAGCTCTAATACTTATACTTAAGCATGATTAAAGTAGGATACTCTTCCTGCTTTTTATTTGGACTTTTTTATCTTTTATTTAACTTAAAAAGAGGCTTATCTTGCCTCTTCTATTGCTCTTGTTTCTCTTATGACGTTTATTTTAATAGTTCCAGGGTATTGCATCTCTGATTCTATTCTTTCTTTAATATCACGTGCTATTTTAAAGCTTTTTGCATCGTCTACTTCGTCTGGTTTAACCATAACTCTTATTTCTCTACCAGCTTGGACTGCAAAAGTTTTTTCAACTCCTTCAAATGAATTACCTATTTCTTCTAATTGACTTAAACGTTTCATATAGTTATCCATTGTATCATTTCTAGCTCCAGGTCGTGCTGCTGATAAAGTGTCGGCAATTTCTACTAAAACGGAAATAACAAAGTTTGCTTCCTTATCTCCATGATGGGATTCTATAGCATTTAATACTACTTCATCTTCATGATATTTTCTTGCTAAATCAGCACCAATTTCAACATGGCTACCTTCTATTTCAAAATCAATTGCTTTTCCTATATCATGTAATAATCCTGCTCTTTTAGCTAAAGCAACATTTTCCCCTAATTCTTGAGCCATTAAACCTGTTAAATTAGCTACTTCTATTGAGTGTTGTAAAGCATTTTGACCATAACTAGAACGATATTTTAATTTACCAATTAAATTGATTAATTCTGGTTCCATCTTTCCTAGTCCTAAATCATATACAACTTGACTTCCTATATCAATAATTTTAGTATTAATATCTTTTGATACTTTGTCATATACTTCTTCAATACGAGCTGGGTGGATACGACCATCTTTAATAAGGGTTTCAATTGTAACTTTAGCAATTTCTCTTCTTAAAGGGTCGAACGAAGAAATAACGATGGCCTCAGGTGTATCATCAATAATTAAATCAACACCTGTTACTGACTCTATTGTCCTAATATTTCTTCCTTCTCTACCTATTAAACGTCCTTTCATTTCATCATTTGGTAAATCAATTGTACTAACAGTTTGTTCACTTGCTACATCTTCAGCATATCTTTCCATACTAGCAACAATTATTTGTTTTGCTTTTTCATGGGCCTCTAATTTAGCTACACGCTGTGTTTCTTTGATATAATCTGCGATTTCACGTGACATATCTTCTTCAACACGTTTCATAATTAAATCATGAGCTTTTTCTTTTGAAAATTTGGCTATTTTTTCTAACTCTATTAATTCTTGCTTTAAGAGTTCGTCCATTTTAAGCTCTTTTTCTTGTATTTCTTTTTGTTTTGCTAATAAATTATTTTCTTTATCATCTAAACTAGAATCTCTTTTTTGAAGTATCTCTTCCCTTTTGTCTAAAGAAGATTCTCTTTGTAAAAGACGATTTTCATTCTCTTTTATCTCGGCTTTTTTTTCTTTTATTTCTCTATCTGTTTCTTGTTTTAAACGGTGAGATTCTTCTTTTAATTCCATTAGTGAATCTCTTTTATGTTTATCTGCTTCTTTTTTAGCATCTTCAATTAATTTATTAGCTTTATTTTCATTTTGATTATTTTTAATTACATTAATAATTATCATAACCACAATTCCAAGAAAAAATCCAATCACAAGAGTTAAAATGGACATTACATTAAAATCCATTTTAAAATCTCCTATTCCAATAGATATAATCATCTATAATTTAATTATAAGGGTTATTAGGAAAATGTGCAAGAATAAAATGGTATTTTTTTAATTTCCTGGTGATTTTTTTTCAGGAATAAAACCATAATGTTTACGTACCTTACTTTCTATTTCATCTCTAAGTTTAGTATTTTCTTTTAAATATGCTTTAACATTTTCTTTCCCTTGTCCTATTTTTTCACCATTATAGGCATACCAAGCACCACTTTTTTCCATTATGTCTAGGGAAGAGGCAATATCAACTAATTCTCCTTCTCGTGATATTCCTTCACCATACATAATATCGACTGTTGCAGTTCTAAATGGAGGGGCTACTTTATTTTTAACTACTTTAATATTAGTTTTATTTCCAATTACTTGGTCTCCCATTTTAATTTGTTCTGATTTTCTAATATCAAGTCTAATTGTTGCATAAAATTTTAAAGCACGGCCACCAGGTGTAGTTTCTGGATTGCCAAACATAACACCTACTTTTTCTCTTAATTGATTGATAAATATTGCAGTTGTCTTAGTTTTATTAATACTACCAGATAATTTTCTTAATGCTTGAGACATAAGACGTGCTTGTAAGCCAACATGAGAATCTCCCATTTCTCCATCTATTTCCGCTTGAGGTACTAGGGCAGCGACTGAATCAATAACAATTATATTAACTGCTTCACTTCTAACTAATGCCTCACATATTTCGAGTGCTTGTTCTCCTGTATCAGGTTGAGATAATAAAAGCTCATTTATATCAACACCTAAAGCTTTCGCATATACTGGATCTAAAGCATGTTCTGCATCAATAAATGCGGCACGTCCCCCTAATTTTTGTACTTCTGCGATAGCTTGCAGAGCAATTGTTGTTTTTCCTGATGATTCTGGTCCATATATTTCAATAATTCTTCCCTTAGGAAACCCCCCGACTCCTAAAGCAATATCTAGTGCTAGAGAACCACTTGAAGTAACATCTATTTTAGTATGTTCTTCACTTCCTAGTTTCATTATAGCCCCGGCTCCAAACTGTTTTTCTATATCTGCTAAAACTTGTTCAAGAGCTTTATCTTTATTCTTCTCATCTTTTACTTGTTTCATATTTTTTTCCTTTCCTTAGTGCATTTTAAATTTATCATAAAAAAAGAAATTTGTCAACTATTAATCGCGAACAAATGTATAATATATGCTTTATAGTAATAAAAATAGAGTTTTTACGCAAAAAATAACAGTTAATATCTAAATTTATTTGACATATTATAAAAAGTGTGTATAATTATTAATACAAGTACATGGCAGTGTTATTTCTTATTTATAATGTGTTTATTGCCAATTGGTCTAAAAGTACTTTGGACTGCCCAAAGAAAATTACTTGAATAAACTCCCTATAGATAGATTTAACAATTCCTTTGTATTTAGATTAATAGAAAGGAGAATATAAATGGCAAGATATACAGGGCCAGCTTATCGTAAGTCAAGAAGACTTAATTTTTCAACTCTTGAAAATGGAAAAGATTTAGCACGTCGTCCTTATGCTCCTGGACAACATGGTAATGATAGAAGAAAGAAATTAAGTGAATATGGAGTACAGTTACAAGAAAAACAAAAGGTTAGAATTATGTATGGCTTAAATGAAAAGCAATTTAGAAGATTATTTGAAAAAGCTTCAAAAATTAAAGGTGTAACTGGTGAAAACTTACTTAAATTATTAGAATCTCGTTTAGATAATTTAGTTTATAGAATGGGACTTGCTAATACTAGACGTGGCGCTAGACAAGTTGTTAATCATGGACATATTACTGTTAATGGTGTTAAAGTAAATATTCCTTCTTATTCTTGTAAACCTGGTGATGTTATTGCAGTTAAAGAAACTTCTTTAGACCATGTGGCAATTAAAAGTGCACTTGAGGGCAGAACTAGTTTACCTGCTTATGTAAGTTTTGATAAAAATAAAATGAGTGGAACTTATGTAAGATATCCAGAGAGAAGCGAATTAAATGCTGAGATTAATGAATCATTAATAGTTGAGTTCTATAATCGTTAATTT